>CAUZBE010000041.1:0-13386 GCA_963577885.1 Alphaproteobacteria bacterium | reverse complement strand
ATGGGCCTGGGCGTCATGGCTACGGTCAACCAAATCATCGATGCGGATACGGCCGAATTGGTGGT
This sequence comes from Alphaproteobacteria bacterium, assembly GCA_963577885.1. Taxonomy (GTDB): domain Bacteria; phylum Pseudomonadota; class Alphaproteobacteria. The sequence goes on along the minus strand of CAUZBE010000041.1, from coordinate 13,321 downwards.
GGCGGAATTTGGCCACAGGCTGCGCCGGGTATCGGAGTCGGATGTCGAGATTGGCTTGAAAGGTGATCTCGATGACGCTGGCGATCTAATACTACGGCCGCCGGTGGTCACGGTCATGGGCCATGTTGATCATGGCAAGACCTCGTTGCTGGATGCCATTCGGGAAAGTGATGTCGCGGCAGGTGAGGCGGGTGGCATTACCCAGCACATCGGCGCCTATCAGGTGACCACGCCGGGTGGCGCGAAAATCACCTTCATTGATACGCCGGGCCATGCCGCCTTTACGGCCATGCGGGCCCGTGGCGCCAAGGTGACCGATATCGTGGTTCTGGTAGTGGCCGCGGATGATGGGATCATGCCGCAAACGATTGAGGCAATCAACCATGCCAAGGCGGCCAATGTGCCCCTGATCGTGGCGGTCAATAAGATGGATTTGCCCGACGCCAATCCTAATAAAGTAAAGCAGGGATTATTGCAGTACGAGGTCATCCCGGAGGAAATGGGCGGCGATGTTCAAATTGTTGAAGTTTCCGCCACGAAAAAGATGAACCTGGACGGACTGGAAGAAATTGTCCAGCTGCGGTCTGAATTTTTGGAATTACAGGCCAATCCTAACCGCCCCGCCGATGGCGTGGTGATCGAGGCCGAATTGGACCGTAGCCGCGGTGCGGTCGCCACCCTATTGGTGCAACGGGGCACTTTGTCGGTCGGTGACATTTTCGTCGCCGGGCCGCAATGGGGCCGGGTGCGGGCTTTGCAGGATCATCACGGCAACGATGTGGAATCGGCGGGCCCCTCCATGCCGGTCGTGGTTCTGGGTTTGAACGGCACCCCGGCCGCCGGCGATGAATTCAACGTCGTGGAGGGCGAGGGACGGGCCCGCGAAGTCGCCGAGTACCGCCAGCGGGTGGAGCGGGATCGCCGCGCCACCGCCGGTGCCCGGGGCAGTCTGGAAGAAATGTTCAGCAATCTGCAGGACAGCGACAAGAAGGAATTCCCCCTGGTCTTCAAGGCCGATGTGCGTGGATCCCTAGAAGCGATCATATCGGCGGTGGAAAATCTGGGCAACGATGAAGTTTCGGCACGGGTGCTACATGGCGGCGCGGGGGCCATTACCGAATCCGATATCGATTTGGCCCGGGCATCGAACGCTGTGGTCATCGGCTTTAACGTGCGCGCCAATCCCCAGGCGCGGGAAATGGCCCGCCAGGAAAATGTCGAAATTCGCTATTACTCGATTATTTATGAATTGGTCGATGACTTGCGCAAGGCCATGAGCGGCCTGCTGAAGCCGGAAATGCGCGAAACTATTATCGGTGGCGCCGATGTGATGGAAGTCTTCAATATTTCCAAGCTTGGCAAAATCGCCGGTTGTCAGGTCAGAACCGGCATGGCCCGCCGCCAAGCCCGCGTGCGCCTATTGCGGGACAATGTGGTCGTCCACACCGGCGATTTGAAGTCCCTGAAACGTTTCAAGGATGACGCCAACGAAGTACGCGAGGGTAACGAATGCGGCGTCGCGTTGGAAAACTATCAGGATATGCAGGCCGGCGACCAATTGGAGTTTTTCGAGGTCGAGGAAATAGAGCGCTCGCTTTAAGGCGGCGTGCCTCTAGCTAATATTCGGCAACTGAAAATGACAATCCATAAGGCAGGATAATGGCAAGGCAAGGCGAAACCGGGGAGCGGGGGCGCGGCCCTTCGCAGCGCCAATTGCGGGCCGGTGAATTGATCCGGCATGCGGTGGCGGAAGTTCTCACCCGCGAAGAAATACATCACGAGGATCTGGCCGGCATTGCCGTTACGGTTGCCGAGGTCAGAATGAGCCCGGATCTGCGCCAGGCGACTTGTTTCATCATGCCCCTGGGCGGCAAGAATACCGATAAGGTGTTGGCGGCGTTGCACCTCACGGGACCATGGTTGAGCGGCCAGGTGGCCGGGCGCGTGCGCCTGAAATTCGCCCCGCGGCTGCGCTTCCAAATTGACCAAAGCTTTGACAACGCCGACCATATCGGGCGTTTGCTACAGCGTGGCGATGTCGCCCCGGATTTAGCCCGGAAGCAAGCGGCGGAATTGGGCGATGGCGAAGATGGGGCGTAAGCGCCACGGCCGGCCGGTGCACGGCTGGTTCATTTTTGACAAACCCCTAGGCATGACATCGACCCAAGCCGTGGCCAAGGTACGGCACGCCTTCAATGCCGCCAAGGCGGGTCATGCAGGCACGCTGGATCCCCTGGCCAGCGGTGTTCTACCCATCGCCCTGGGCGAGGCGACCAAGGTCGTGGCCAAGGCGATGGATGGGGCCAAGGCCTATCGTTTCACGATCCGCTGGGGCGAAGAACGGGATACCGACGATGCTGAAGGCCAGGTTATTGGCCGCAATGACAGCCGGCCATCGGTGGTAGAGATTGAAGCCGCCCTGGCGCAATTTGTTGGCGAGATTGAACAGGTGCCACCGGCCTTTTCCGCCATCAAGGTCGATGGCGCGCGGGCCTACGATCTGGCCCGCGGTGGTGCACCGCCGATACTGCCCGCCCGCCTGATCCGGATCGATGAACTGCATTTGCGCAATTGCCCCAATCCCGACCACGCTGTGCTAGAAATGGTCTGCGGCAAAGGCGCCTATGTACGTGGCCTGGCGCGGGATCTGGGCCGCTGCCTGGGCTGTCTGGGTCATGTCAGCGAACTGCGCCGCAGCCGGGTCGGACACTTCGACGAAAGCATGGCGATTTCGCTGGATAAACTTGATGGCATGGGGCATAAGGAGGCGCTCGACGGCCTGCTTTTGCCGGTCGAGGCTGCGCTGGCCGACATCCCGGCGCTGGCCGTGACCGGTCCGGAAGCTGAACGACTACGATTTGGACAAGCCATCCGGGTTCCGCATAGCGCCGAGGGAACCGTGTACGCGACGACCGACGGCAGGCCGGTAGCACTGGCCAATATTCATGCTGGCGAAGTCCGACCGGTTCGCGTTTTTAATCTGTAGGACTTTTTTCAAATAGGAGATTTCGATGTCGATTACGGCCGAACGCAAGACCGAATTGATTGGCGAATTTAAGCAAACGGAAAACGACACTGGCTCGCCGGAAGTGCAAGTGGCAATTCTAACCAGCCGGATTGTAACCCTGACCGATCACTTCAAGGAACACAAAAAGGACAACCATTCCCGACGCGGCCTGCTAAAAATGGTCAGCCGGCGGCGGCGGTTGTTGGATTACCTGAAACGCGAAAGTCGGACGCGTTATGAAACTCTGATCAAACGGTTGGGCCTGCGCCGTTAAATATTCTGCAGGCATATCAAGGCTGATCGAAATAGACTCCTGCGCGGCTTTGCCATCGCAGGCGCTAGCGCTATGCCCGTCGGCACCAGACGGCGGCCATGATTCATTCGGGATTATGGCAAACTGAAATCAAACGTAAGCGCAGTCATTTTTCGCCGGCGATGGCGTCGGATTAGAACGGGACTATGGCTGATGAGAAAGAGAGAACGAGATGTTTAATATTCATCGCAAGGAAATTATGTGGGGCGGGCGCAAGCTGGTTCTGGAAACCGGACGCATCGCGCGCCAAGCTGATGGCGCCGTGCTTGTCACTTATGACGAAACGGCTGTGTTGTGCGCTTCTGTCGCCGCGCGCGAGGCCCGGCAGGGCATCGATTTCTTCCCACTGACCGTACATTATGTGGAAAAGACCTATGCTGCCGGTAAAATCCCGGGTGGCTTCTTCAAGCGCGAGGGGCGCCCTTCGGAAAAGGAAACCCTGGTATCGCGCCTAATTGACCGGCCGATCCGGCCTCTGTTCGTCGACGGTTTCCGCAACGAAACCCAAGTAATCTGTACCACCATGAGCCACGATTTGGAGAACGATCCCGATATCGCCGCCCTGGTGGGGGCATCCGCCTCGCTGACCATATCGGGCATCCCCTTCATGGGTCCGATCGCCGGCGCCCGGGTTGGTTATATCGATGGCGAATATGTTCTAAACCCGCGCATTGACGAAATGGCGAATAGCCAGCTTGACATGGTCGTGGCCGGCACTGCCGACGCCGTAATGATGGTGGAATCGGAAGCCAGCCAATTGTCCGAAGACGTCATGCTGGGCGCCGTGATGTTCGCCCATCGCGAAATTCAACCCGTGATCCAGGCGATCATCGAACTAGCGGAAGTCGCCGCCAAGGAACCCTGGGATCTGCCCCCGCCCGTGGATCATTCCGCGCTGGAAAGCCGGGTCGCCAATCTGATAGAGGCGGACGTGCTTACCGCTTATGGGGAACCGGTGAAACAGACCCGTACCAATATGCTGGCGGGAGCCCGCAGCAAGGCCATGGCGGCCCTGTCCGACGACCCGGATGCTGGCGCTATCGGCGACGCCTTTAAAAAGCTGGAAAAAAATATCGTGCGCGGCCAGATATTGGATTCCGGCAAACGGATCGACGGCCGCGATACCCGCACCGTGCGGAAAATCGAAAGCCAGGTTGGCGTGCTGCCCCGTACCCATGGTGCGGCGCTGTTTACCCGCGGCGAGACTCAGGCCTTGGTGGTGACGACGCTGGGTACCGGCGATGACGAGCAGATCATGGATGCTTTGGCCGGTTCATACCGTCAGCACTTTATGCTGCATTACAACTTCCCGCCCTATTCCGTGGGTGAGGCCGGCCGTTTTGGCTTCACCAGCCGGCGCGAGATCGGTCATGGCAAGCTGGCCTGGCGGGCTATGCATGCGGTGATGCCGGACAAGGAAGAATTTCCCTATACCATCCGCATTGTTTCCGAGATTACCGAATCCAATGGGTCTTCCTCGATGGCATCTGTTTGCGGCTCTTCGTTATCCTTGATGGACGCCGGCGTGCCCCTAAAGGCCGCCGTATCCGGCATCGCCATGGGCTTGATCCTGGATGGTGATCGTTATGCCATTCTGTCGGATATTCTAGGCGACGAGGATCATCTGGGCGATATGGACTTCAAGGTCGCCGGCACGGAAAACGGTATTACCGCGTTACAAATGGACATCAAGGTCACCGGCATCACGGAAGCGATCATGCGTGATGCCCTGGCCCAGGCCAACGAGGGCCGCAACCATATACTCAATGAAATGGGCAAGGCCCTGGGTGAACATCGCGGCGAATTGCGTGACAGCGCGCCAAAAATCTACCTGATGAAGGTACCGGTGGACAAGATCCGTGAAATTATAGGTACGGGCGGTAAGATTATTCGTCAGATCACCGAAGAGACGGGCGCCAAGATTGATATTGCCGATGACGGCTCTGTGCGAGTGTCCTCACCCAACCAAGAAAACATCGACAAAGCCACGGCGTGGATCACCGGCATCATCGCTGAGCCGGAGATTGGCATGATCTACAAGGGCAAGGTGGTCAAGGTTGTTGATTTCGGCGCCTTTGTGAACTTCATGGGCGCTCGGGACGGCCTGTGCCATATCTCGGAACTGGCCCCGCACCGGGTCAAGACCGTGACCGACATTTGCAATGAAGGCGATCAAGTCTATGTCAAATGCTTGGCCATTGATGATCGCGGCAAGGTTCGCCTGTCCATGAAAATGGTCGATCAGAAAACCGGCAAGGAGAATGCCGTAGAAGACGCTGTCGGCGACTAACGCGGCGAATTCGACGAACCTTCCTGATCACCGGGAAAAAATTGGCTCCGCTCTCCTTTATGGAGGCGGAGCCTTTTTTTGTCTGTGAGAGAAAATAGATATTCAAATCACCCGCTTTTCACGCAACGCGGCGATTGTTGCATCGTCGTAGCCCAAATCGCGCATGATGTTGTTGGTGTGCTCGCCCAGGGTCGGCGCGCGCATGCGGATACCGGCCGGGGTCTTAGACATGCGGATATGCAGTTTGGCCAGAGGTGCGGGGCCCGGGGTGCCGGGGTAATCCACGTCTTGTAAAAAGTCACCGCCCAGAACTTGGGGGTCGGTCAGGGTATCCGCCGGCTTGTAGATATGACCGGTGGGGATGCGCGCTTCTGACAGAATAGCGATGGCATCCTCGCGGGTCTTGTCTTGGCACCATTTCTGCATTTGTGCGGATATCTCGACACCGTTATCGCCGCGGGCCAGGTCATCCTTGAACTTCGGATTGTTAAGCCAGTAATCGTCGCCCATTAGTCGGGCCCAACGCTCGTATAGCGGTTGCCCTACCACTTGCACGATGATCCAGTCATCCTTGCATTTGAAGGCATCGACCGGGCCGGCGGTCTGGCCCCGGTTCCCGGAGCCAACGCGGTCGGCATGGATCATGGCCTGTTCTATCAGTGCACCGTTGTTGAATAATAAGGCGGTGCCCAGCAGGCTACCTTCCACCCGCTGCCCCTCGCCGGTCGCCTTCCGGTGCAGCAGCGCCGACAAGGTGCCGATGGTGGCGGCCGAGGCGGTGCCGAAGTCAACCCAAGGGGTGTGCGCCTTCATGGGTTCGTCGGCATGGCCGGACAAATGCATCATACCCGACATAGCGGCGGCAATGCCGTCGAAGCCAACCCGGTCCTTGTAGGGACCGACGGAGCTGAAGGCAGAAACCGTCGTCAGGATGATATCTTCCTTCACCGCCCGCAGACTGTCATAGTCCAGGCCCATGGCGCCGAGAGTTTCAGTCGGCAGGTTAGCTATCACCACATCCGCCGTTGCCACCAGGCGTTTCACTATTCCCTGTCCCTCGGGCTTCATGGGGTTCAAGGTCATACCCCGTTTGTTGCGATTGAGATGCAGATAGCTTGAGCCGACACTAGCCTCGCCTTCCGCGCCTTCGCCGACGGGGGCGGTATATCGATCCTCGCTACCATCGATCTTCTCGATACGGATCACGTCAGCGCCTAAATCGCCCAACATCATGCCGCAACATGGCCCGGCGATATAGCGCCCGAAATCCAATACCCGCACACCGTCCAATACCTGGCTCACCGTCAGCTCTCCCTGCAATTAATTCGCCACCCGACTTCATGCCCCCAAGAATAGGCCGCTCCGATTCATATCGCAACGCGGGCCTTAAGCCATTTACAAGCGAGCGCCTCGCGCAAATTGGCGGGCGCAATTGGATTCTGGTGGGTTTCCGCCTTGGCACCCCTAGCCCCAGGACTTGACCGCAGCTCTGGCCAGCATGCCTCAGGTCGGGGCCCTGTTGTTTCTGGATCAACAGGAACAGGGCCTGCAGGCGATACGCGAAGATGATGGCGTCGATGGCGAGGCCGTGCAGTACCACAAATCGACTAAAATCATGCGCCAGATTGTGCAGTCGTAATCCCGGCGGGGTCTATTGGGGCAGGGTCATACGGCCTCCCGATGTGCCTCTCACCGTTCTGAACGTGCGCCGCCCGGTGCGCATGGATGGCAAATTCGCCGGCCTGCTAGCGCTACCCGTGCCTGTCAGACGGCCCTGGCTATCCGCGCCGCGGTCGAGGCGGGGGATAAGCGTAACTTAGCCGCAAGTAAGGTATGCATACGGGTCCGGTCATTGTTGGTAATATCGGGGCGCCACAGCGTATGAACTACACCATCGTGGGCGATAGCATGAATATCAGCCACCACCTGGAAGAACAGGGCCGCGCACTGCCCGACCCGAACCCCGCGGTCACCATTTTACTGTCCCAGGCAACCCATGATGCCGCCGGTATCCAGGGTGCCGAGATCTGGGCCCAAAACAAATCAGGGGCCTCCAGGAGGCTTTGACGGTCTATTAATTCTAGAACAAATCCAAATTAATGATAATCATACCATACGACAGACAGCCTTTTTATAGTCATTACCGGGACTGACCCGGCAATCCAGGGCAGAAAATTCAAGTGTTTGCAGCTCTGGATCCGCGGTTCTCCGCTTCGCTACGCCCGAAGGTGACGTAGTGTTGTGTAGTGTGGATGAGACTCGCGAAGCGATGCTACGCGCTTTTTACCGGCTGCAGCTTTGGCGGCGGTACGGCGGGCGCCGGATTTGTTTTCTTCATGCGTACCATCATGATCAAGGGTAGCGCCGCCACGGCCGTCAGCGCGTAGAAATAGAAGGCATTGATATAGCCGATCATCAGGCCCTGGCGCTGTACCTCGCCGCTGATGTGGGCCAGGCTTTGTGCCGACCCCATGCTCCAGCCCCCCGCCATGGAGGGGATTTGCCAGGCTTTGGCGTAGGGCGTCACCGACTCTGACAAATGGCCGTAATTAATCTTTGCGCTGTGCAGAACCAGGGCGACACTGATCGAGATGTGGGCCGAAGAGCCGATATTGCGGATAAGATGAAAGATCGACGAGCCTTCCGGAAATAGCTCCCGCGATAGAGTATTAAACGCCACCAAGGTTAAGGGCACCCATAGAAATCCCGTGCCCAGGCCCTGCAAAAAGCTGGCCGAGGCCACGTCCCAGGTGGTCAGGTTGATGTCGAACTGCGCCATCATCAGGCCGGATAGGCCCTGCAACAAAAAACCACAGACCAGCCATATGCGCGGATCATATTTATTGCCAAAGAACAGAATGGAGAACCCTAGCAGGGTGCCCACCCCGCGCGCGCCCAGCAGCAGGCCGATGATACCGTCGGGATAACCGCGCAGATTCTGCAACAGGCCCGGCAGCAAGGTCATGGGTGTGAAGTTCAACAGACCAAAAACCAGCGTCAGGGCCATGCCAAGAACAAAGTTGCGGTCCAGAAACAGGCGAGGGTTCAGGAATGGTTTCTCGGCGGTAAAGGTATGGACGATGAAGATATAGAAACACAGCGCAGCGGCGCAGATTTCCAGCACGATTTCGGTCGATTCCAGCCAGCTGTTGCGTTCCCCCCGGTCGAGGAGCAATTGGAAACAGGCGATGGCGACGGACAGGGCTATAAAGCCGGTCCAATCCAGGCGGATACGCGCCGCCCGCACGCCATCCATGACAAAGGCCCAGCAGCCCAGCAGCGAGAACATGCCCATGGGCACTATCATGAAGAAAACCCAGCGCCAGCTGTATTCCTCGCTTAAATAGCCACCAATGGTCGGCGCGATCAGCGGCCCCAGAACAACCCCCATGCCGAATATGGAGGTGGCCGTGCCATGCTTATGCTGCGGGTAGGAAGCCAGAACGATGGATTGCGACAGCGGCGCCAGGGGCGCGCCGCATAAGCCTTGGAGGACGCGGAAAAAGACCAGCATCTCCAACGAGTTAGAAAAGCCGCACATAAAGGTAGCCAGGGTAAAAGCGGTGACGCAGGTCAACAGCACGCGCCGTTGGCCAAAACGCGCGGTCAGCCAGCCGGTCATCGGCGTGGCGACGGCGGTGGCGACGATGTTGAAGGTAATCACCAGGGCAATCTGATCCTGGGTCGCCGACAGAGCACCCTGCATCTGGGGCAGGGAGACATTGGCGATGGTTACCGTCAAGGCATAGAGCGCCACGGTGGAGGTCAGGGTAAAAAGGATGATCCCCCGCCGCAATGGAGAGATCGCATCGCCCTGTAACGGGGTATTGTTCAGCTTATGCGCCCTATATTTTAGCAGCCAAGCTGGCTGGCGAGATCCAGGAGATCGTCGGCAACATAGTCGTAATCGTTTTCCGGTGCCATGTCGAATTTCTGCCCCGGACCATATTCCGTTGGCCGGCTGATAAACGCGGTACCCAGGCCACAGGCGGCTGCGGCCAGCAGATCGCCATTATGGGCCGCCACCATCAGGCATTCCCCCGGCGCCAGGCCGAGAAATCCGGCGGTCTTCAAATAGGCCTCCGGCTGTGGCTTGTAATGGCCCGCGACTTCCGCCCCCAGGACCGCGTCCCAGGGCAGGCCAGCCCGCTTCGCCATGCTGACCAGCAACGCCACGTTACCGTTGGATAAGGTGGCCAGAATGTGATCACGTTTCAACCGGGTCAGACCGGTGACCGAATCAGGCCAGGGGTGCAGGCGGTGCCAGACCTTGTTCCAATCATCGATTTCCGCTTCCGACAGGCCGGATATAGAAAATTCATCCAGCAATTCCAGCAGGTTGGCCTGGTGCAGGTCGTCCAGCTTAACCCAGCCGGTATTGCCCTCGCGCACCTTTTGCATGGCCGGTTGGTATTTCGCCCGCCAGCCGTCCGCGAAGGCGGCCCAATCAATATCTAGCTCCCGGGCGGCGCCAAATGCCTCGCCCTCCGCGATGATACTGCTACGCCAGTCGACCACGGTGCCGAACACATCAAACAACAATGCCTTGAATGCCACGATCTTAACTCCGTTCAGGTCCGCAAGGTTAGGCCGCCGTCTACCACCAGGCCGTGGCCGGAGACAAAGCCCGCGTCTTCGGAGGCCAGAAACAAAGCGCCGCGTGCAATATCGATCGGCTGGCCCAGGCGCCGCAGGGCGGCTTTCTTGGCCCAGATACTGGCAATTTTCTCGTCCTCGAAATTATTTCGGGTCAGGCCGGTATAGATCGCGCCGGGTTCGATATAATTGGCGGTGATGCCGTATTTGCCCAGTTCCAGGGCCAGGGTGCGGGTCATGCCGGCAACCCCAGCTTTCGAGGCGCAATAGGCGATCAGGCCATAATCGGTCATCCGCGCCATCACTGATGCAGTATTAATAATACGTCCCGCCATCGCTTCCTTCAGGTGGGGGATGGCGGCCTGAATGATCAAAAACTGCGCCTTCAGGTTGACGTCCAGGGTCAGGTCCCAGTTAGCCTCGCTTTGCAGTTCCGCCAGTTCGTTACGCGAGATACCAGCGTTGTTGAAAACGATGTCCAATTGGCCGAAGCGTTCGATCACCGCCTCGATAATGCGGCCCGGCGCGCCTTCCGCGGCGACATCCTGTTCGAAAGTGGCAATGTTGTCCCGTTCCTTGTGGGCCGCGCCCAGTCCCTGGCCCGGCAGATCGACCGCCAGGATATTCGCCCCTTCCGAAGCGAACAAATCCGCCGATGCCCGTCCGATACCCGATGCCGCGCCGGTGACGACAGCGACTTTATTCTCTAGACGCATATTGGCTGTTCCCGTCTTTGTCTCGCATCCGCTTCCAAGAGCGGCTACCATAAGGCTATCGGCCCGTCAGGTCACCCATGGCGAAAAGCGCTAATAACCGGCGGTAAGGGCGCCCAGGCTGCGCGGGTCGGAGGTGCCCAGTAATCCGCTGCCATCGGGCAGCCGCATCACAGATTGCACGCTTCCCGCCAACCGCGACAGCAATGGATCATGGCCGCGCTGGCGCAACAGGGCCAAGGTATCCGGACCAAGGCCCGGTTCCACGAACAGTTTGTCGGGCAGCCATTGGTGATGAACCCGCACTGCCGCCGTGGCCTCGGCGATATTTAGGCCATGGTCGATGACGTTGAGCAGGATTTGCAGCACCATGGTGATGATGCGGGAACCACCTGGGCTACCCGTGGCCAATAACGGTTTGCCATCCTTGAAGACGATGGTGGGCGTCATGGAACTGAGCGGCCGCTTGCCGCCCTGGATGGCATTGGCCTTACCGCCAATCAGGCCAAAGGCATTGGGCACGCCGGGCTTAGCGGAAAAATCATCCATTTCGTTGTTCAGCAGAATGCCGGTGCCTGTCGCGACGATGCCGCTGCCAAAACTAAAATTCAGGGTGTAGGTATTGCTGACCACGTTTCCGGCGCGGTCCATGACCGAAAAATGGGTGGTCTCGTTGCTTTCGTATGGTGTGGGGTCGCCATGGCTGATCTCCGCCGACGGCCGGGCACGGCGCCGGTCAATGCCCGCTGCGAGGTTTTGGGCATAGGCCTTGGCGGTCAGGCCCTTGCCGGGCACGGCCCAGAAATCGGGATCGCCCAGATGCCGGGCCCGGTCCGCATAGGCCAGCTTCATGGCTTCAATCATCACATGCAGGCTGTCGGCGCCGTTATGGCCGAATTGGCCCAAGGGAAAAGTTTCCAACATGTTTAGCATCTGGATCAGATGCACCCCGCCTGACGACGGTGGCGGCATGGATGCGATCACATGGCCACGATAGCTGCCGCGCGCGGGCTGGCGCCAGACCGGGCGATAGGCGGCCAGATCGTCCAGGCTAATCAGGCCTCCCTGGCCCGCCATCTCGGCCGCGATCGCCCGGGCGGTCTCGCCGCTGTAGAAGTCCGTGCCCTGGGACGCTGCGATGCGCCGCAGGCTTGCCCCCAGATCCCGCTGTACCAGGGTTTCACCAACTTGGAAGAGGCCGCCATCGGTCTTATAAAAAATAGCGGCGCTGGCTGGCCATTTCGACAGGCGTTTCCGTCCCTTCTCCAGGCTTCGGGCCAGACCGGGCCTGACCGTCAGGCCGTTTTCGGCCAGGGCGATGGCCGGTGCCATGATTTGTCTCAGGGGCAGGTGGCCGTAACGGCGATGCGCCTCGATCAGGCCGGCGACCGTACCCGGTACGCCGACGGCGGCATGGGAAAATCGCGCCTTGTCCTTGTCCACATTGCCTGCTTTGTCCAGGTAGAGGTCGCGGTGGGCCTTGGCCGGGGCCTTCTCGCGGTAATCCAGGGCCAGGGATTCGCCGCTGGCCGCATGATGCACAAGCATGAAGCCGCCACCGCCCAGATTGCCGGCGCGGGGCAAGGTGACGGCCAGGGTGAAACCTACAGCCACGGCGGCGTCGATGGCGTTGCCCCCCTGGCGCAAGATGTCCACGCCCACATTCGTGGCGCGCGCCTCCTGGCTGGCGACCATGCCGTTGGCGGCAAAGATGGGATGGTGGCGGTCCTGGTTCGAGAGTATGGCGCTGGTCCGGGCCGGCGCCGCACCGGCATGAAAGCAGGCGATAAACGGCAGTAACAGAAACCAATGCCGGCGGGCGCGCATCACGTTGCCTCTTCCTGGGGTGGCGTCAAGTGCCGTTGCCGCCCGGGCGCGGGATGCCGATCAGACTGAAGCCGTTGTCCACATTTATCACTTCGCCGGTTACCGCGCTGGACAGATCCGAAAGCAGATACAGGCCGGCGTTGCCGACGGCGTCCAGGTCCAGGCCATTGCGTAAGGGCGCATGTTCGCCGACATATTTATGGACATAGCGGCCGTCGGCTATGACGGCGCCGGCCAGGGTGCGCATTGGGCCGGCCGAAATGGCGTTGACGCGGACGTTATCCTTGCCCAGATCCTCGGCCAGATAGCGGACAGAGGTTTCCAGTGCCGCCTTGGCTACGCCCATGACATTGTATGACGGCATCACCCGATGGGCACCCAGAAAGCTCAAGGTAACCAGGGCGCCGCCGTCGGTCATCTGGGCGGCAGCGCGGCAGGCCAGATCGGTGAAGGAAAAACACGAAATGCATAGGGTTTGGACAAAATTATCCCGGCTGGTATCCACATAACGGCCGCTTAATTCGGCCCGGTCCGAATAGGCAATGGCATGGACCAGAAAATCTAAACCGCCCCAG
>CAUZBE010000040.1:0-13514 GCA_963577885.1 Alphaproteobacteria bacterium | reverse complement strand
TGGCGGCAATCAGGGCAGTCTGCCGCGCTATCTGATCGTCACCCACCTGGCGATACATGGCGCCTTTCACCGGGGTTTCATCGGCGATATGTTCGGCCAAATCCCTGTCGCCCCCGCAGGCCAGGATATTCCCGTGTGGGCCCGGGCTATTCAGTAGCGGAGATAGTTGATGAAACTGGGTTTCTTCACGATGCCGATCCATCCGCCGGGCCGCAGTTTCACGGAAACCCTACAGGAGGACCGAGAGCTTGTCCTGCTAGCTGAGGATCTGGATTTTGCCGAAGGTTTCATCGGCGAGCACATTACCGACGGGGCGGAAAATATTACCTCGCCCCTTATCTTCATCGCCTGGCTGTTACAGGAGACCACCCGAATTAAGCTGGGTTCGGGCACGGTTAATTTGCCCATCCACCACCCAGCCATAGTCGCCGCCGAAGTCGCCATGATCGACCACATGTCCAAAGGCCGCTTCCTGTTTGGCATCAGCCCTGGTGGGCTGGTTTCCGATGCCGAGGCCATGGGCGTCCTGGATAATGACCGCACGGCCATGTTCCTGGAGGCCATCAACCATATTCTCGCCATCTGGGCGAGTGAGCCACCCTATGACCTGGAAGGTGAATTCTGGAATATCAGCACGGGACGGACCCATATCCCCGAGCTTGCCCAGGGCAGGATGTCCAAACCCTATCAGATGCCCCATCCGCCCATCGTGGTCACCGCCGTGGCACCATTTTCGCAAGGGGTGGCGGCGGCGGCGGAACGGGGCTGGGATCCGATTTCGGCAAATTTTTTACAGCCCCAATGGGTTAAAACCCATTGGTCTAAATATGCCGATGGCTGCGCTAAAGCCGCCCGCCCGGCCGATCCCGCCAACTGGCGCATCGCCAAAAGCATCTTCGTCGCCGATGACGCGGCGACCGCCGAGCGTTATGCCACCGATCCCCAGGGTCCCTACCATTTCTACTATCACTCGCTGTTCACCAAACTGCTCCGCGTGGGCCGCGCCAATCTATTCAAGACCGATACCGACATGGCGGACGACGCCCTGGACCTGGCAACCATCGTCGATCAACTTGTCATCCGCGGCACCGTCGATCAGGTGGTCGATGAAATCCTTGCATTCCGCGAGACCGTTGGCGATTTCGGCACCCTGCTGTATGCCGGCCACGACTGGATGGACAAGGGCTTGGCACGGCGCTCCATGGTTCTGATGGCTGAGGAAGTCATGCCCAGGGTCAACGCGGTGATCGACGCGGGCTAGCCGGTCGGCCCTGCGGGCCCCTAAGTTTCCGTCACAATACCGAGGGCGGCGAGAATGCGCTCCGGGGTCGCCGGATGAGCATTCAGCCGGGCATTCAGCGGCCTTAGGGCATCGTTGATGGCGTTCATCACGGCGGCGGGCGCCCCTGCGGTCCCAGCCTCGCCGGCGCCCTTGGCGCCAAGCTCAGAATCGTCGGTTGGGGTTTCGATGTGAGCGACCTCGATGTCAGGCATCTCGGCGGCCATGGGGGTCAGGTAGTCCATCATGGAGCCATTGAGAAGCTGGCCCTGGGCATCGTATAGGCAATGCTCGAACAGAGCCGCACCGATGCCCTGGACGACACCGCCACGAACCTGCTCGTCAACCAGTTGCGGATTGATCACAGTACCGCAGTCCTCCACCGCCCAGTGCTTAAGCAGGGTGACGAAGCCTGTTTCAATGTCGACTTCTAGCCAGGACGCCTGAACACCGTTGGTGAAGGCGAAGGGGTATTGCTTCGGCACATAATGCCGGGTCGCTACCAGCTCACTTTGGAAATCCTTGGGAAGGGTGTCGGCGCGGTAATAGGCAATGCGCGCAATTTCGTCGAGGCCCACCCGGTCGCGGCCGTCAGCCATATCCACTACCCGGCCTTCGCGTATGTCGAGCTTTGCCGGGTCGGACTGCAACACGATGCCCGCCACCTCGAGGATTTGGCTGCGCAACGCCTTGCCCGCCTGTACCGCCGCCTCGCCGCCGATACCGGCGGCGCGCGAGGCCCAGGTGCCGCCACCGTATGGGGTAACGTCGGTATCGCCAAGAATAACCCGAACTCTATCCAGAGGCACGCCGACCGCTGTTGCCGTGACCTGGGCCATCACAGCCTCCGTGCCCTGCCCCTGTTCCGTGACGCCCGAAGTGCAGATAACGCTGCCCTTGGCATCAAGGCGCAGGGTGCAACCGTCCTGGGCGGAGATGCGCGCACCGCCGACACCGTAAAACATGGCGCTTGGATTTGTCAGTTCGATGAAGGTCGCGATGCCGATGCCCAGATAAACGCCATCAGCGCGCCGGCGCGCCTGTTCGGCACGCAAACCGTCATAGTCCATAAGTTCTAGCAATTTTTTCAAAGAGCGTTGGTGTGACAGACGTTCGAAGCTGAGGCCGGTTGGCGCCTTGCACGGATAGCTATCGTCAGCGATCAGGTTCAGCTGGCGGACCGCGACCGGGTCCATGCCGATGGCCGCTGCAGCGGCATCAACCAGGCCTTCGGTCACCGCCGTGGCAATGGGGTGGCCGACAGCCCGATACTGGCACATGGGCACCTTGTTCTGGAAAACGACACGGGTCGTCGCGCGATAGTTTTTACAGGTGTATTGGGCCCCTGTCAGATTGACAATCTGATTAGCCTCGATGCCACTGGTCCGGGGATAGACCGAAAAAGGTCCGATGCCGGTGAGGTCATCAATTTCGATAGCCCGGATGTGGCCGTCATCGCTGATCGCCATGCGCGCCCGGATCCGGTGGTCGCGGGCATGGATATCGGAGAGGAAGGATTCCAGACGATCGGCGATGAACTTCACTGGTCGGCGCAGCATAACGCTCAAGGCCACGGCTGCCATTTCGTCCGCATAGGCATGGACTTTGATGCCAAAGGAGCCGCCAACGTCGCGGCAGATAACCCGGACGTTATGCTCCTGCAGACCCAGATGTGTCGCGAAGATATTCTGCATCATGTGCGGCGCCTGACCGGAGTGGTAGACCGTGAGCTGTTCTTCGGCTGCCTCGAATGAGGCGAGAATAGCGCGCGGCTCCAGTGTGACGCCGGTGTGGCGGCCAAAGGAAAAAACCTCATCAACCACTGTGCATGTGGAAAAGGCGGTGTCCACGTCGCCTGCCTCGAAGCTGCGTTCCCAGGCCAGGTTGTCGCCTAGATCTTCGTGGATGACAGATGTTTCGGCATCCAAAGCCCGTTCCATGTCGACCACCGGCATCAATTCCCGCCACTGCACTTGGACGCATTCGGCGCCGTCTTCGGCCTGCGCACGGGTCTCGGCGACGACGGCGGCGACCGCCTCGCCCTGCCAGCACGCCTTGTCCACAGCGATGGCATGTTGGGGCTGCGACTTGAGGCCTTCGAGATGGCTGAGCACCCCGACCCAGGGCGTACAATAAGTCGCCAGTTCGGCTCCGGTCACGACCGCTACGACGCCCGGACATTTAACCGCGGCAACGGTATTAATGGCTTCGATGCGAGCGTGGGCATAAGGCGAGCGAACAAAGGCGACGTGCACCATACGCGGCAGTCGGATGTCATCAACGTAAGTGCCGCGCCCCTGCAACAGTCGGCGCACATTGGGCCGGGGCACGCTACGCCCGATGTAACTGTTCGGCCGGTCGAGAATGGCATGCAAGCTAGTTTCAGTCATGACGCGACGGCCCCCCGGCGGCTTATGGCGACGCTTTCGATGGCATCGACGATGGCTTGATAGCCGGTGCAGCGGCAGTAATTACCAGACAGAAATTTGCGGATCTCGGTCCGGGTCGGCGCTGGGTTGGTTGCCAGAAGTTCCTGAGCAGTAAGTAAAATTCCTGGTGTACAATAGCCGCACTGCAGGGCATTGCGAGTATGGAAAGTCGCCTGCAGGTCAGCCAGCGAGCCATCATCCGAGGCACCCTCGATGGTCTCCACCTGGGCGCCATCGGCCTGCGCCGCCAACACCAAGCAGCCACGGACGATATCGCCGTCCAGCCGCACGGTGCACGCGCCGCAGGAGCCATGCTCGCAGCCGATATGGCTTCCTGTCAGTTCCAGTCCATAGCGCAAAAAATCAACCAGGGTCTGGCGCGCGGGCACCTGGACCTGGACCTTCTTGCCATTGACTGAAAGCTGGATGTGGATCATGGGTTCCATTATACCGCCTCCTCCCCCGCCTTACGCCGCCAGGCGGGTAAGGACCCGCTTAGCCAGGACACGACAGTAATGCAGCTTGGTCTGAGCGTCGCAGCCCGGTTGACCGATTGTCTGGATATCGTCCCCTAACGCCACCACCGCACCCTCTATTTTGGCGGCGGATAAATCCGCGCCTTCGAGTTTCTGCGCCACTGCCGCCGCCAGGACCGGACGGTCGCTGGTGGCAAAAAAGGCGAGGCGCAGGTCGAACACACGCCCGCCGTCGATCCGTCCATGCGCCGCCAGGCCCGCCAG
Organism: Alphaproteobacteria bacterium; assembly: GCA_963577885.1. Taxonomy (GTDB): domain Bacteria; phylum Pseudomonadota; class Alphaproteobacteria. Next base: position 9,066 of record CAUZBE010000040.1, on the reverse strand, counting down.
GGCGTAATCGCCATGGCGCCTAGCTAATTCGTCGAACGCGGAACGGTAACCCAGCGTAGGAACGGGAACTTCGACGGCGCGAAGCAGTTCGCCCGGGCGCAACGCGGTCTCGAAGGTGCCGGTGAAGAAATCGGCTGCCTCTACATAGCGTGTGCCATCACGGGCTTCGATCGCGATACGGCCGCCCAGGGCCAGCACGCAGGCCGGCAATTCAGCCGCCGGGTCGGCCAGGGCAAGGCTGCCGCCGATGGTGCCGCGGTTACGGATTGCCGGATGGCCAATATGAAGGACAGCTTCCTGGAGCAATGGCGCCATACCGGCAATCATTGGCGAGGCAGCCACGTCACTATGGCGAACCAAAGCGCCCATGCGCAGCCAACCAGCTTCGAACGAAATCTCTCTAAGTCCGGGAAGCGCTCTTATATCAACGACATGGGAGGGGGTCACCAAACGCATATTGAGCATGGGCACCAGGCTCTGCCCTCCGGCAAGAACGACCGCATCCTGATGTTTGCCCAGGAACGCCAACGCCTCGCTCATGGAGGACGGCTTAACATAGTTGAATGGCGCAGGCTTCACGGAAACACTCCCTCATGTCTCTTCGGGCCGGACGCCATGACCGCTCGACGAGCCCACGGCCGGCGAAATCAAACCGGTCACACTCATCGATAGTGTAGCCCAAATCCTGCTCTGCGCAAATTCATTGCGCATTATGGCCAATTCCATTGTGTTTATAACCATTACCACCTAATCTAAGAACTAATTGATCAAGCATGATCAAGCATGATCAATATTAGATAATGGGCTCTAACAAACAGGGGAGATAGGCAATGTTGGGTAAATTTTCTTTAAAGCGCCGGACACTGGCGTTGGGCGGGATAATAGCGGCTACGCTGTGTTTATCCCAGGTTCTTATGCCGATGCAGGCGCGGGCGGCGGAGCCCATTAAAATTGGCTTCAGCATGGCTTTAACCGGACCTCTCGCCGGGGGCGGCAAACAGGCCCTGGTGTCAATGGAAATGTGGGAAGAAGATATAAACAAAAAGGGCGGCCTGCTCGGACGTCCAGTGAAGCTAATTTATTACGATGACCAAACAAATCCAAAAAACGTTCCAGGGATTTATGCAAAATTACTCGATATAGATAAAGTGGACTTTGTTGTATCCGGTTATGGTACCAACTTAATTGCACCAGCCATGCCGATAGTAATACAAAGAGAATTGCTTTTCATGGGTCTTTTTGGATTAAACAACAACAAAAAGTGGAAGTATGACAAATATTTCCAAATTTTGCCAGCTGGCCCAGATCCAGCAGTCGATTTCTCCCGAGCATGGTTCGATACGGTGATGTCGCTAAGTCCGAAACCCAAGACGATTGCATTCCTTGCGGCTGACGCAGAATTTGCGAAGAACTTAAAAGAAGGTGCTGTAACTCACGCAAAACGGCTGGGTCTAAAAATTACTTACAATAAAAACTATAAGCCAGGCACACCGGATTATACTCCGATTATTCGCGCAATTAACGCGACAAATCCAGATATTATCTATATCGCCAGCTATCCCAATGGATCGGCAGGCTTGACCCGAGCGGTCAGCGAAGTTGGAACGAAAGCAAGAGCGTTTGGCGGCGGAATGGTTGGGTTGCAATTCTCTGGCATTATGAAGGGACTTGGCCCAAAACTGAACGGTATACTTAACTATGACTTTTACGTCCCAGAGCCAAATATGAGCCTATACCCGGGCGTTACAGATCTGTTGGCGCGTTACAAAATAGTAGCCCCCTCCAGAAAGGTGGATCCCCTTGGATATTATTTAGCTCCATGGTCCTATGCATACTTGCAAGTTTTGGGGGATGCCGTAAACGCCGTAGGTAAAATTGATCATGCTGCCATTGCAAAGTACATGCATGCGACGGAATTCAGCACTGTTGTGGGCAAGGTGAAGTTTGGTAAAAATGGCGAGTGGGAAAAAGGCCGGACACTTACCGTTCAGTGGCAAAATATTAAAAAGGAAAAAGACCTCGAGCAGTTTACCAAGCCAGGGATCCGCAAAATCATGGAACCAAAAGAGTTTGCAACGGGGACTGTGAAGACATTTAATTCCTTGCGTTAATAACTACTCCGTCAGTTAGGGATGTTAGCGGGTGGGGAACCACCCGCTAACATAAATTTATGGAACGTTTCCATGTTTTCGTTTGAATTACTTTTAAATGCCATTGTGATTGGGATTTTTCTTGGTGGTTTCTATGCGGCGTTAAGCATAGGGTTATCGATCTCGTTCGGATTGCTTGATATCGTAAATATCGCTCATCCTGCTTTCATTATCCTCGGCGCATTTATTTGTTTTATCTTTAATTCACACTACGGTCTCGACCCTATTTTAATAGGAATTATATCTGCCCCTGTATTTTTCCTACTAGGGTTATTAATTTACCGTATTTACTACGAGCGGTTCGAAAAAATTGGGGCGGAACCCTTGCGTGGCCTTGCATTTTTTTTCGGCCTTATGTTTATAGTAGAAGTAATACTGATAATGTCTTTTGGCGTAGATTACCAAATGGTCCACGCCGATTACATTGACTACAAGGCGACATTTGGCGTCATTGATATCCCTTTTCGTATGTTTGTACCATTTGCAATCGCGATTGTAATGGTCATCGGACTCCAATTATTTTCTTCAAGGACATTTTTTGGCCGTGCGATGCAAGCTGTAGCGCAAGATAGCCTTGCCCTCAGGTTGATGGGAATAAATCCGGTAAAAATCAAGATGATTGCCTTCGGCTTATCATTGGCAACATGCAGTATAGCAGGCGCATTATTAGTCATAATAATGCCAATCGAGCCATCAGTTGGTAGGCTGTATATTGGCCAGGTTTTTGCTATTGTCGTACTCGGCGGTCTAGGGTCCCAAAGCGGTACGTTAATTGCGGCCATGTTGCTAGGACTGTTGGAAAGTCTTGTTACAACATTTTTTGGTCCCTCTTGGTCACCAGCCATCGCTTTTAGCGCATTGATTCTAGTGCTGGCGTTTAAGCCGACGGGTATTTTAGGCCGGGTAGGGGATACAAGAGGATGAAAATAAACCGCTTCTACCTCGGAATTGGGGCCTGCTTAGTCCTCAGCTATTTAGCCACTGCCTACGTTGATAACCAATACTACTTCTTTGCTGGATTTGCCATTCTCCAACTGATGGTTATGGCTTTAGCATGGAATATTCTAGGGGGTTACGCTGGTTATGTAAATTTTGGTAGCGCCGCGTTCTTTGGCATTGGAGCATATTCCGCAATTGTTGTACTGGAATTATTCGATGCAACCTTTTTTACCCAAATCATAGCCGGTGGATGTTTTGCTGGTTTGATTGGCTTTGCAACCGGCTATCTTACCTTGCGATTACGTGGCGTATATTTTGCTATCGCGACACTCGCATTGTTGGTTGTTGCTGAGACATTAATTGTCAACTGGGATTATGTAGGTGGCGCGGCTGGTGCATACGTGCTTCCGACAAAGAACCCTACCATTTTGGGTGTCTTAATAGTAGGAAAGACTGAGGCTTTATTTGGCAACTACAAGGAGTTGCTTTTTTTCATCATGTGTATGATCACTCTGGCAACAATTGTAATTTGCAGGTTTATTGAAAACTCAAAATTTGGAAGGGGACTTGCCGCCCTACGAGATAATGAAGAGGCAGCTGAATGCATGGGGGTACCCACACTCAAGTTAAAATTAATAGCCACCTCATTAAGCGCTACAATCATGGGCATTACAGGCGGAGTATTTCCATATTACATGACTTTCATCGATCCAGTCTCTGCATTCAACCTAGATATATCAGTCAACGCTTTAGCAATGCCTCTTATCGGGGGCACCGCAACATGGATAGGACCGGTATTAGGAGCTCTCATCCTAGGCGGTTTACAGCAAGTTGTAACCGTTACAATTTCATCGTCAGCAAACCTTCTAATTGTTGGGTTGTGTTTAGTGGCCTTTGTAATTTTTGCGCCCAATGGTTTTCTTGGACTAATAAAAAAATACCGGAAGAATGGTAATTAACTTCGATGTTAAAAATACAAAATCTAACTAAAATTTATGGTGGATTTACCGCGTTAACTGATATCAACCTCGAAGTAGAACCAGGCGAGCGTTTGGGTTTAATTGGACCGAATGGTTCTGGTAAAACCACTCTAATTAATTGTATTTCCGGTGCCATCCGGGACTACGATGGGGAAATTCATTTTAATAACGATAAATTGGATTCTCTTAGGGCCCACGAAAGAACGAGAAAGGGAATTGCTAGAAGTTTCCAAATTCCTAAACCGTTCAGTAGTATGACGGTAAAACAAAATCTTTTAATTCCGCTTGAATTTGCGGCAGGTCCAAATAAATTAGACAACATGTCGTTAGAGGACCAAGCAGACGAAATCATAGAAGAATTGGGCCTAAGCGATAAATCTAATGAGTTAACATTAGGGCTAACTCAAATTGAGATGAGAAAACTAGAGCTTGCAAGGGCGATGGCCGCAAAGCCAAAATTGCTAATATCAGATGAAACTATGGCTGGGCTTTCTAGTTCGGAGGTTGATGATATCCTACGGATATTAATTGATCTAAATGATAAAACAAAAATTTCAATTATTATGATAGAGCACATAATGCGGGCCGTTATGGGCTTCTCGGATAGAATAGTTTGCTTAGATGCAGGAAGAATAATTGCGAACGCAACTCCAAGCGAGGCAATTGGGAACCCCGCAGTAGAAAAGGCCTACCTGGGTGAGTAAACTTGTAATTGAAAATATCAGCGCGGGGTACGGTGCCGTTCAGGTACTACATGAGGTTAGTCTTCATGTTAACCCTGGCGAAACAGTCGTGTTATTAGGCACCAATGGAAATGGTAAAAGCACACTCTTAAAGTCAATTATGGGTATAATTCGTCCCTCCAGCGGGTCAATCAGTTTGGACGTTGACGGGCAAAAAACTAATCTAATTGGCAAGAATACTGAAGAGATTGTTGCATTAGGCATCGCCATGGTGCCCGAAGGGCGGCGGCTATTTTCGCTTCTATCTGTTGAAGAAAATCTTATGTTGGGTGCATACCGTGAAGTTGCGCGAAAAAAAATAAAGGATAATCTGGATTTTTGCTTTACTACATTTCCCCGCCTCAAAGAAAGACGGAAGCAGCAGGCTGGGAGCCTAAGTGGCGGCGAACAGCAAATGGTGGCTGTTGCGCGTTCTTTGATGAGCAATCCCAATATTTTGCTCATTGATGAGCCCTCCGTGGGTTTGGCACCAATCCTAGTTAACCAAATGATATTAAAAATCAAGGAACTAAAGGAAATGAAAAACCTGACAGTTCTGATGGCAGAACAAAATTTTAATCAAGCTATAAAAATTGCCGATAGAGGCTATGTAATAGTTCATGGTGAAATGGCGCTTTCTGGGGAGGGTGCTAAAGCACTAAGCGAGAATAAATTGGTCAAACAACTTTACCTTGGGGTTTGAATAACCATCGACTTATCGTTGGAGAAAGGCATGACATTTCCTAAGGACCGCATTCCCTATTCCGCGATCATCGACCGGCCACCCCTGGTGCTTCCAAACGGCGCGCGTATGGTCGTCTGGATCATTGTTAACGTGGAGGAATGGGATATAGAACGGGCCATGCCGCGCACCGTTCTGACGCCTCCCATGGGACAGCCCCTACAACCGGATTTGCCCAATTGGGCCTGGCACGAGTACGGAATGCGGGTTGGTTTCTGGCGCCTTCTTGACTGTCTAAAGCGATTTGATACGGCCGTCACCCTGGCGATCAACGGTTCGGTCTGTTCCAGCTACCCCCGGGTTGCCACCGCCGCACTCGAGGCGGGCTGGGAATTCATGGGCCACGGCTTTATTCAGCGGCCCATGCACCACGTCGATGATGAGGTGGCAGCCATCGCCGACACCATCGAGGCTATCCGCGCGTTCACCGGGCGGGCGCCACGGGGTTGGGAAAGCCCGGGCCTGACAGAGACCTACGATACCATCGACCATCTGGCGGCTGCCGGTATTGAATATGTCGCCGATTGGGTACTCGATGACCAGCCGGTAGAAATTGCCACCAAAAGTGGATCGGTGCTCTCCATCCCCTATACGGTAGAAACCAACGACATTCCCATGATCGCGGTGCAACAGCATCAGGGCGATGAAATTTTATCGCGGACCAAGGCTCAATTCGACCAGCTTTATTCGGAGAGCGCCGATATTACCCGAATCATGGCAATCAGCCTGCACCCTTATATCACAGGCGTGCCCCACCGCATTGGCTATCTCGAAAACATCCTGGCCTACATCCGCAACAAACCAGGCGTGCTCATGTGGACGGGGGAAAAACTCCTCGACTGGTATCGTACGCAACGGCCCGGCCAACCTTAAAAATTGCTCTAGCTGGGGGGCTGCTGCAGCTCGATCATATTGCCTAAACCGTCTTCGAAAAAAACCTGTAGGGAGGCAGCCCCTGTTAAACTCTCAAAGATCCAAAATTCTATACCTCGCGAGGTCAGCTCTGCTTTCGCCTCGTCAATGTCCTCGACAGCAAAGGCGAGGTGAGGACGGGTTGGATCCTGCGTTGCGGAGCGAGCCCGGGGCGACTGGCCGTCGGCCCCGAAAACGTGGATTTGCTGACCACGATCGCCGGCGTGTAAATTTACCCAAAAGCCGGGAATTTCCGGAATATGGGGGCGCTCCCCATCAACCTCCAAGCCTAGCAGATCGCCATAGACGGCGCGCGCCTTGGTCACATCATCATCTCCCGGCGGAATACGCACCCCAGAGTGCAACAGACCTAGGACTTTTATCGGCATGGCTCGCTCCTCGCATAATTCATCAAGAGAGTTCGTGGCTCTTGCCCTCAAGGTCAAGGGCTAGCTTGGGCGCCTTCAGATCCTCGGTCTCTTCGGCCGGGAAATTAGGTCCGATAGTAATGCCGTTCGGGCCTTGAAGGAAGACTTGATAGAGGCTCTGGTCGCCGGCCTGCTGTTCGATAGATTAGACCTTTTGTACCGCTAGGTGCACCAGCGTTTTGGTAAGGACGCTGGCGCGAAAAGCGACGTGGTAGATTGGCCGCCCACCGAGCACAACATCATCGCGGCTGGCCGGATTGCTCTTTGCCTTGCTGGCGGCGCCCTCGGGCGCCTGGGCCATGTGGATGACGTCGCCCCCATCAAGATAGGGCCAATTGACCGGGACGCCGAAATCGGGGCTGTCGCCCACATGGAAACACAGGCCATCCACATACCACGCCGTAGTCGCCTTGATGTCATCGCCAATGATCAAAAAATGCTCCAGATGCGAGATCCGGATATCTTGAGCCGCTGAGTTTGTTTTCTGTTTCTCTTAGCTCCTGTGCGTATTTTTTTTTGCGCTGTGGATCTTCGGACGCGGCAAGTCGGTTACATTACCGATTAAACTCGGCGATGAATTCGCTGTAAACGTCCGGATGCATTAACTGCTCTTTTAGCTCCTCCAGGACCGTGGCTTTGACGGTATCTCGGCGGATAGAAATCCGGTTATCGCATATTCCTTAGTTGCGGGCGGCAGAGCATCCATAGTGACATTGGCTGATCTTTGAAAACCCACCTCCGCAGATGCTGCATTGGAGGAGACCTGACAGCAGGTAGCAAGACCGGCTACGAACTGACGGGCTGCCTCAGCCTTTAGCGACTATAAACTGCTGGTTGACGCAGTTGCGGAGCACGCCGTCTGCCAGATAGCTTATTACGGTCTTTGCCGCCTTCTCGCGAGCGTCATGGGCGCCGTCAGGGCTGTACCAGGCAACGTGCGAGGTGACGATGACACGTCCCTCCGTCCATTTCTCGCCGGCCTTCAGTGCAGTGAACAGCGGATGGTCCGGGTTCGGCGGTTCGTCAGGCAACACGTCCAGTCCGGCGGCGGCAATGCGGTTATTCTTCAACGCGTCGGTGACCGCATCCAGGTCACAGACCTTGCCGCGCGCCGTGGTGATCAAGATGGCCGATTCTTTCATGCAGGAGATTGCCTGGCCGTTGATCATGCCGTTGGTCTCCGTCGTCAGCGGCGTATGGACGCTGACCACGTCCGCTTCGCGCAACATCTCCTCCAGGCTCTCGCGCCGCTCAAAACCCACCGACTGGTCCTTGCCGTCTGGCACGTAGGGGTCGTAGAAGACAACGTTCATGCCGAATGCCTTGGCGCGCAGGCCAGCCGCCGTGCCGATGCGGCCGCAGCCTACGATACCGAACGTGGTGCCGCGTACCCGGCGCATCATTGGGATATCGATTGTCTTCCAGTTGCCAACCGGGTCGGCGACGATCTTGTTGTGCACCTGGACAATGCCTCGGGTCAGGCCCAGCATCAAACCAATAGCGTGGTCGGCGACATCGGTGGTGCCGTAGTCCGGCACGTTGGAGGCGGGAATACCGCGCCGGCCGGCTTCCTCGATGTCGAGCGCGTCGAAACCCACCCCCATGCGGATGATCATGCGGACGTTCGGGGCCCGGTCAAGCATCGCCTTATCGCAGCGGAGCCGTCCCCAGACCATCAGCGCCTCGGCGGCCTCCCAGGCCTCGGCTGGGACATCGTTCAGGTCGGTCGCCTGATAGAGACGGAGCTCTGCCCGGTCGCCGAATACAGCCTGCTCAATATCTGCACCACCGGCATAGCGCGCGTCGGGCATGACAACGATCATGAAGCCTGATCCTCTTCAGTTCGGGGCACTGAGCATCGGTGGAAAACGCCCCAGGATCAAGGGGCCGGATGTGATTTTATCTGACATTCCCCCCGGCAACCCTTAAACTCATTGTCGAGGATCTTCGCTACACTCAGTGACATGCCGGCTTTGCACCCATACCCCCGTCGCGCCTTGAGCAGTTGAATCGCGCCGCCTGAATATCGTTCGCAAGCATCGTGCCCGGGGCCGCTTAATTTGGCCCCCAGTGTCTTGCTCACTACCGAAGCTCGCGCGCATGTTGCGTCATCTATGGCCCAAGAGCCCCTACTCCGGACAACAGACTGCTAGACGCTTTTCATTGCCAGGCTTCTAGGTCGGGTCCCTTTTG
>CAUZBE010000039.1:0-13551 GCA_963577885.1 Alphaproteobacteria bacterium | reverse complement strand
TAGTGGCAGCCCAACGCTGAAGAGTGAGGGATACCGTAATTTCCAACACTTTTCATCCTGTCCGAGACTGCAGGCGCGGCCCGTCGCCAGGTCAATTTGGCGGCGGCCCGTTTAAGGGTCACGTTTTTAGGACCACCTGTATAGACAGGGGTAGAGGCGGATTTTTACGGCGCCAGGCGCCGTGGAGCCAGTTCGAACCCTGGGGCAGGTGAACCGGATCGCAGTTTATTTTACTGGCGGTTTTGCCAGCGAAAAATGCCTGCGTTCTAAATCGCAACTGGCCGTGGACGGAAACTTCCGGGCGCGGCCACCGTTAGGGAGCGAAAAAGTGGACCGAGCGCAAAAGCGTGAGGCGGTGGCGGAACTGAATGAAGTGTTTTCCAACACGTCTTCGGTTGTAGTCACCCACTACAGTGGCTTGAATGTCGCCGAGATCAGTGATCTTCGGCGGCAGATGCAGGCGGCTGGCGCTACTTTTAAGGTCACCAAAAATCGGCTGACCAAGCTTGCCCTTGATGGAACTCAATATGCCCCGTTAATCGACCTGTTCACCGGGCCGACGGCGATCGCTTATTCAAACGATCCGGTCGCGCCCGCCAGGGTGGTGGTCAACTTCGCCAAGAGCAATGACAAGCTTGTTGTTCTTGGCGGCGGCATGGGCGACAGTCAGTTGGATATCAAAGGCGTCAAAGCCTTGGCCTCACTGCCGTCCCTGGATGAATTACGTGGCAAAATTGTCGGGCTGTTGCAGGCCCCCGCGACCAAGCTGGCCGGTGTCATACAGGCACCTGCTTCGCAATTGGCGCGGGTCCTCTCGGCCCAGGGTTCCAAAGAAGAGGCGGCTTGAACAGCCCCGTATCAGGTTCTAACTAGGAGCTAGGAATTATGGCTGATTTAGATAAGATTGCAGACGAATTGTCCGGGTTGACCGTCATAGAGGCGGCTGATCTGGCCAAGTTGCTAGAAGAAAAATGGGGCGTCTCCGCGGCAGCCCCGGTCGCCATGGCGGCGGCACCCACCGCCGATGGCGGGGCCGCGGCCGAAGAGCAGTCCGAATTTGACGTCGTTTTGGCCTCGTTTGGCGAGAAAAAAATCAACGTCATCAAGGAAGTGCGGGCGATCACTGGTCTGGGTTTGAAAGAAGCCAAGGATTTGGTAGAATCTGCGCCAAAGGAGATCAAGGAAGGCATCAGCAAAGACGAAGCCGACAAGATCAAGGAACAGCTCGAAAGCGCGGGCGCGACGGTCGAGATCAAGTAGAAACGTTGTTCTGACTGGCATCGGCGGGTGGCCCCGGTCACCCGCCAGCCGGTTGAACAAAACTATCGTTTGGTTATTTTGTCCATTCATATTGACTTACGAAAAATTTAGGTTATCTACTCGTTTGTTAGTGCCTAAGAATTTTAGAATGGGGAAGAGGCTGGCGGACCACCTTGGCGGTTACGCTCGTTTTCGCGTGGGTTTGTCTGCTGAAATTCACGGCAGGACTAGTGGTCGGAGCAAGCCACGAACGAGCCCCCATGAAGGCCGCGCGCGCGCCGGTTTTACCGCCGCGATCGCCGTTAGGCACTAGGGTCAATTGGCGTCTGACGGGCGCCGCGGTCGAAGTACGAGGAAGACGCATGTCACTGACATTTACCGGTCGCAAACGCATCCGCAAATCATTTGGACGCATTGCCGAAGTTGCGGCGATGCCCAATTTGATTGAGGTGCAGAAAAGCTCGTACGACAAATTTCTGCAGGCTGACATACCGGAAGCGGACCGGGGTGACAACGGCATGAACGGCGTCTTTCAGTCGGTTTTTCCGATTAAGGATTTCGCCGAAACAGCCGAGTTGCATTACGTCAAATTCAATTTGGAAGATCCGAAGTACGACGTGGAGGAATGCCAGCAGCGGGGCATGACCTACGCCGCGCCGTTGAAAGTGACTTTGCGCCTGATTGTGTTTGAAGTCGACGAGGATACCCAGGCCAAATCGGTTTTGGATATCAAGGAACAAGAAGTCTACATGGGCGACATGCCCTTGATGACCAAAAACGGCACGTTCGTCATCAACGGCACGGAACGGGTGATTGTCTCACAAATGCATCGCTCGCCAGGGGTATTTTTCGATCACGACAAGGGCAAGACCCATTCGTCGGGCAAGTTCCTCTTTGCTGCCCGGATCATCCCCTATCGTGGCTCGTGGCTGGATTTTGAATTTGATGGCAAGGATATTGTTTTTGTCCGCATCGACCGGCGCCGCAAACTGCCCGTGACCACCTTGTTGCAGGGGATCGGGTTAAGCGGCGAGGAGATTCTGGACTATTTTTACCGAACCATCGACTATAAGTATGACGCTAAAAAGGGCGGCTGGCGGACGCCGTTTGACCCGGAGCGCCTGCGCGGGCTGCGCGCCGTGCGCGACCTGGTTAACGCCAAGAACGGTGGTGTGGTGGTTAAGGCCGGGGAAAAAATCACCCCGCGCCGGACCCGCAAGTTGATCGAGGATGGCGTTAAGGAGCTGCTGGTTACCGACGAGGATTTGGCCGGCCGCTATATCGCCATCGACATGGTGGACGAGAACACTGGTTTAGTGCTGGCCGAGGCCGGCGAAGAGTTGACCGAAGAACTGGTCGCCTCTTTGAGGGAAGCCGCCGTAACCTTGATCCCAACCCTGGACATAGATCATGTGACCGTGGGCGCCTATATCCGCAACACGCTGATAGCCGACAAGAATTCCTCCCGGGAGCAGGCCCTGATCGATATTTACCGGGTCATGCGGCCGGGCGAACCGCCAACGGTGGAAGCGGCCCAAAATCTATTCAATTCCATGTTCTTCGATTCCGAACGCTATGATTTATCCGCCGTCGGGCGGGTCAAGTTAAATGCCCGCCTCGGGTTGGATGTTGAAGACACCATGCGGGTATTGCGGGTTGAAGATATCATGGCCGTGGTCAAGACCCTGGTGGACTTGAAAGATGGCCGTGGCGACATCGACGACATTGATCATCTTGGCAATCGCCGGGTACGTTCGGTCGGCGAACTGATGGAAAATCAATACCGCATTGGCCTGCTGCGCATGGAGCGGGCGATCCGAGAGAGGATGAGCTCGGTCGAGATTGATTCCGTGATGCCCCATGATCTGATCAACGCTAAACCGGCGGCGGCGGCGGTGCGGGAATTCTTTGGTTCCTCGCAGCTCAGCCAATTCATGGATCAGACCAATCCGCTGTCCGAGATTACTCACAAGCGGCGCCTGTCGGCCCTGGGGCCGGGCGGTCTGACGCGGGAACGGGCCGGGTTCGAGGTGCGTGACGTACATCCCACCCATTACGGCCGTATCTGCCCGATTGAGACCCCGGAAGGCCCTAATATAGGCTTAATCAACTCGTTGGCGACCTATGCCCGCATCAACCGTTACGGCTTCATCGAAACCCCCTATCGCAGTGTCTCGAATGGCCGTGTCGGGGAAGAGGTGTTGTACCTTTCGGCCATGGAAGAGGGCAAATACACCATTGCCCAGGCCAATGCCGAACTTAATAAGCGTGGCCGCTTCGTCGATGATCTGATCAGCTGCCGGGTTGGCGACGATTTCCAGATGACGGCGCCGGACAATATAGAATATATGGATGTTTCGCCCAAGCAATTGGTCTCGGTTGCCGCCGCGTTGATCCCGTTTCTGGAAAACGATGACGCCAACCGTGCCTTGATGGGTTCAAACATGCAGCGTCAGGCCGTGCCCCTCTTGCGGGCCGAGGCGCCCCTGGTGGGCACCGGCATGGAAGAGGTGGTGGCCCGGGATTCTGGGGTCTCCATTGTCGCCCGGCGCACGGGCATGGTCGATCAAATCGATGCCACCCGTATCGTGATACGGGCCTCGGAAGAGACCGATTTGTCAGTCAGCGGCGTCGATATCTACAATCTTTTGAAATTCCAGCGTTCGAACCAGAACACCTGTATCAATCAACGGCCTTTGGTAAAGGTCGGGGATGTGGTTACGGCGGGTGACATCATCGCGGATGGTCCTTCGACCGAACTAGGTGAGCTGGCCCTGGGCCGGAATGTGCTGGTCGCCTTCATGCCTTGGATGGGCTACAACTTTGAAGATTCCATCCTGATTTCGGAACGCATCGTCCGTGACGATGTCTTTACCTCAATCCATATTGAGGAATTCGAGGTCATGGCCCGGGACACCAAATTGGGGCCGGAGGAAATCACCCGGGATATTCCCAACGTGGGCGAAGATGCCCTGCATAAACTGGACGAAGCCGGCATCGTATATATTGGTGCAGAGGTGCATCCGGGCGACATTCTGTGCGGCAAGATCACCCCCAAGGGGGAAAGCCCGATTACGCCGGAAGAAAAACTGCTGCGCGCGATCTTTGGAGAAAAGGCCTCGGATGTGCGTGATACATCGCTGAAACTGCCCCCCGGCGTGGCCGGCACCGTTGTCGAGGTGCGGGTTTTCTCGCGCCATGGCGTGGACAAAGACGAACGCGCGCTGGCCATCGAGCGGGACGAGATTGAGCGTCTGGCTAAGGACCGTGACGACGAACTGGCGATCCTGGAACGCAATACCTATGCCCGCCTGCACGAATTCCTGGTCGGCAAGACGGCCTCTGGCGGCCCCAAGGCGGTCAAGCCCGAGACCCGCATTAAGGAAGAGCTTTTAGCGGAGTTGAACCACGGTCAATGGTGGCAAATCACCCTGTCGAACCAAAATGCCATGGACGAGATCGAACAGCTGAACAAACAGTTCGATCTGGCACGCAAGGATCTGGAAGACCGCTTCGACAACAAGCTGGACAAATTGCAGCGCGGTGATGAATTGCTGCCCGGCGTGATGCAGATGGTGAAGGTCTTCGTCGCCGTGAAGCGGAAATTACAGCCCGGCGACAAGATGGCCGGACGGCATGGCAACAAGGGCGTGATTTCAAATATCGTACCGATCGAGGATATGCCCTATCTCGCGGATGGCACTAACGTCGACATCGTGCTGAATCCTCTCGGGGTGCCCAGCCGGATGAACGTCGGACAGATTTTAGAGACCCATCTGGGTTGGGCTTCGGCCGGTTTGGGCCTGCAGATCGGCAAACTAGTCGATAATGTTCGCCTGGGCGGCAAGCAGGATGACCTGGAAAAGCACCTTAAGGTGATCTATGGCGATGATCAGTACAAGGAAACCATTGCCGTTCTGAATGACGAGCAAATGTTGGAGCTGGGCGATAATTTGCGCCGTGGCGTACCCATGGCAACACCGGTTTTCGACGGCGCCCATGAACCCGACATTAACGAAATGTTGGAATTGGCGGGGCTGGATAAATCAGGCCAATCGACTTTGTACGACGGCCGCACGGGCGAGGCGTTCAAGCGCCAGGTGACCGTCGGCTATATCTACATGTTGAAATTGCACCATCTGGTTGACGACAAGATCCATGCCCGTTCCATTGGTCCCTACAGCCTAGTGACCCAGCAACCGCTGGGTGGCAAGGCGCAGTTTGGTGGTCAACGTTTCGGTGAGATGGAGGTCTGGGCCCTGCAAGCCTATGGCGCTGCGTATACCTTGCAGGAAATGCTCACCGTGAAGTCGGACGACGTGGCCGGCCGCACCAAGGTATACGAAGCCATTGTGCGCGGCGACGATGCGTTCGAGGCTGGGATCCCGGAATCGTTCAACGTACTGGTGAAGGAAATGCGCTCGCTCTGCCTAAATGTAGAGCTGTCGCAAAAGAATATTTAGAGCGATCGGCAATTAACTTTAGCCGCCATGGCGGTTTAAGTAGTTGGTTTGATAGCTCTATTTTAAAAACCAGAACGCATTTATGTTGGATGCGTTTTGGGACCGACGTGCGGAGGCCTCGTTTTCCGCCGCTTTGGTGTCACATGGTAGCCCGCTTTTCGGGCCGCCCTTAATGGGAGATGGACCCCATGAACGAACTGATGAGAATTTTCGGCCCGGCCAACACTTCGTCAGCCGACAACTTCGATCAGATCAAGATTTCGATCGCCAGTCCCGACCGCATCCGGTCCTGGTCTTTTGGCGAGATCAAGAAACCTGAAACCATCAACTACCGGACCTTCAAGCCCGAGCGCGACGGCCTGTTTTGCGCCCGCATTTTTGGTCCGATCAAGGATTACGAGTGCCTGTGCGGCAAGTACAAGCGCATGAAGTTCAAGGGTATTGTCTGTGAAAAATGTGGCGTTGAGGTTACCTTATCCAAGGTGCGCCGGGAGCGCATGGGCCATATTGAACTGGCCTCGCCGGTAGCCCATATCTGGTTCCTGAAATCGCTGCCCTCGCGCATCGGCCTATTGCTGGACATGACCCTGCGAGATTTGGAGCGGGTGTTGTATTTCGAGCATTACGTGGTGGTTGAGCCGGGCCTGACCCCGTTGGAGCATCAACAGCTTCTGACCGAGGATGAATTTCTTGACGCCCAGGACGAATATGGCGAGGACACCTTCTCCGCCGGCATTGGCGCCGAGGCGATCAAGGAGGTTCTTTCCACTGTCGATCTCGAGGCCGAGCGCGTCAAGCTGCGGCAGGAGTTGGCGGAAACCACCTCGGAGCTGAAACCCAAGAAAATCGTCAAGCGTCTAAAGCTGATCGATGCCTTTATCGAGTCCGGTAACCGTCCGGAATGGATGATATTGGAAGTGGTGCCGGTGATCCCGCCGGAGCTGCGCCCCTTGGTGCCCCTGGATGGCGGCCGCTTCGCAACCTCGGATCTAAACGATCTCTATCGCCGGGTGATCAACCGCAATAACCGGCTGAAACGTCTAATTGAACTGAAGGCACCCGATATCATCGTCCGCAACGAAAAACGCATGTTGCAGGAATCCGTCGATGCGTTGTTCGACAACGGCCGCCGCGGCCGGGTCATCACCGGCGCCAATAAACGGCCCTTGAAGTCCCTGGCGGATATGCTGAAGGGCAAGCAAGGCCGGTTCCGGCAGAACCTATTGGGTAAACGGGTGGATTATTCGGGCCGCTCGGTGATCGTGGTCGGGCCGGAATTGAAGCTGCATCAATGCGGCTTACCGAAAAAGATGGCTCTGGAACTCTTCAAGCCCTTCATCTATTCCAATCTGGAAGTGGACGGCACCGCGGCGACCTTGAAAATGGCCAAGAAACTGGTCGAGAAAGAACGACCGGAGGTCTGGGATATTCTGGAGCGGGTCATCCGCGAGCACCCGATTATGCTGAACCGGGCCCCGACCCTGCATCGGCTTGGCATTCAGGCGTTCGAGCCGGTCTTGGTCGAAGGCAAGGCCATTCAGTTGCATCCCCTGGTCTGCGCCGCTTTTAACGCTGATTTCGATGGCGATCAAATGGCCGTGCACGTGCCTTTGAGCCTGGAAGCCCAGCTAGAGGCGCGGGTTCTGATGATGTCCACCAACAACATTCTCAGCCCGGCCAACGGTAAGCCGATTATCGTGCCCAGTCAGGACATCGTCCTGGGCATCTACTATCTGACTATGGAAGTGGCGACCGGTCCTGGCGAGGGCATGACCTTTGCCGATGTGGCCGAGATTGAAATGGCCTTGGAAGCCGGCGCCATCAACCTCCACTCAAAAATCCGTGCCCGTTACAACACGGTGGATGAAAACAACGAGCCGGTTACGCTGTTGCTGGAGACCACCGCCGGCCGGATGCTGATAGCGAACATTCTGCCGCGTCATCCCTTGGTTCCCTTCAGCCTGGTCAATCGTTTGCTGACAAAGAAGGAAATTAGCCAGGTCATTGAAGAAATCTATCGTCATTGTGGTCAGAAAGACACGGTGATATTCGCCGACAAGTTGATGCAGTTGGGCTTTCGCCATGCGTGCCTGGCTGGAATTTCCTTTGGCAAGGACGACATGGTCGTGCCCGACAGCAAGGAGAAGCTGGTAGATGAAACCGCTAATCTGGTCAAGGAATACGAGCAACAATATCAGGACGGCCTGATCACCCAGGGTGAAAAGTACAACAAGGTGGTCGACGCCTGGGCGCAATGCACCGATAAGGTGGCGGACGAGATGATGAATTTGATCTCGTCCATGGGCCAGGATGATGGCAACATCAACTCGATCTGGATGATGGCCCATTCTGGCGCCCGCGGTTCCGCCGCACAGATGAAACAGCTGGCCGGCATGCGCGGCCTGATGGCCAAGCCGTCGGGCGAAATCATCGAAACGCCGATTATCTCCAATTTCAAGGAAGGTCTGTCGGTGTTGGAGTATTTCAACTCTACCCATGGAGCGCGCAAGGGCCTGGCCGATACCGCCCTGAAAACGGCGAACTCTGGTTATCTGACCCGTCGCCTGGTGGACGTGGCGCAAGATTGCACCATTGTTGAACACGATTGCGCCACAGAAAACGGCATCACCATCAAGGAAGTGATAGAGGGTGGTGACGTAGTCTCGTCTCTAACGGAACGGGTCCTGGGCCGCACGGCCGCTGTGGATGTGATAGATCCGGTCAGCAACAATGTGCTGGTAACCGGTGGCACCATGATCCAGGAGGCCGAGGCCGAATTTCTGGAACAGGCTGGGATTCAATCCCTGCTGATCCGCTCTGTCTTGACCTGTGAAAGCAAGGCCGGTGTTTGCGGCAAATGCTACGGCCGGGATTTGGGGCGCGGCACCACGGTCAATGTGGGTGAGGCGATCGGCGTGATCGCGGCCCAGTCCATTGGCGAACCAGGCACCCAGCTGACCATGCGGACCTTCCATATTGGCGGCACCGCGCAGGTTGCCAACCAATCCTCGATCGAGGCGTCCTATGACGCCAGGGTGCATATCGAAAACCGCGACGCCCTGACGGATTCCACGGGTCGCTTGGTTGCCATGGGCCGTGCCATGGAGTTGCTGCTGATCGATACCAATGACCGTGAAAGGGCCCGCTACCGCATTCCCTATGGCGCCCGGCTGTTGGTCGATGAAGGCGACCAGACCGCCAAGGGTGACAAGCTGGCGGAATGGGATCCCTATACCCGGCCGATCATGACGGAACGGGATGGCCTGGTGAACTACCGCGATTTGGTCGAAGGCATGACCATGCGGGAAGAAACCGATGAGGCCACGGGTATTTCCTATTGGGTCGTGGTGGATCACCGCGGCGGCAAGAAAGATTCCGAATTGCGGCCGCGCATTACCCTGCGCGACGGCAAAGGCGAAGTCGTCACCTTGCCGAACGACATGGAGGCACGGTACTTCCTGCCCCCCGATGCCATTCTATCAGTGGAAGATGGCAGCCAGGTCCACGCCGGCGACGTGCTGGCGCGCATACCCATGGCCTCTGCCCGGACCCGGGATATTACCGGTGGTCTGCCACGGGTCGCCGAACTGTTTGAGGCCCGGCGCCCAAAAGATCACGCGATCATCGCCGAAAGTGCCGGCTATGTGGAATTTGGCCGCGATTACAAGACCAAACGCCGGATCATTATCCGCAGTGAAGAAGAAAGTGTGGCATCGACGGAATATTTGGTCCCCAAGAGCCGTCATATTACGGTCCAGGAAGGCGATTTCATCCGCAAAGGCGAATATCTCTTGGACGGCAACCCAGCGCCCCATGACATCCTGAAAGTCCAGGGGATCGAGGCACTCGCGGCCTATCTAGTCAGCGAAATTCAAGAGGTCTATCGGCTGCAAGGCGTGCGGATCAACGACAAGCATATCGAAGTGATCGTGCGCCAGATGCTGCAGAAGGTAGAGATCGAGGATGGCGGCGAAACGACCTTCCTCAAGGGCGAGCAGGTCGACCGGGTGGAGCTGGATAAAGTCAACGCCCGCGACGTCGCCGAGGGACGCAAGCCGGCAACGGCTAGTCCGGTGCTGCTGGGCATCACCAAGGCCTCGTTGCAAACCCATTCCTTCATTTCCGCTGCGTCGTTCCAGGAAACCACGCGGGTGCTGACCGAAGCCGCTGTTGTAGGCAAGGCGGACGGCCTGGTCGGCCTGAAGGAAAACGTTATTGTTGGCCGGCTAATCCCGGCCGGCACCGGCGCCCAATTAAATCAATTCCGTCAAATCGCCGTGGCGCGGGATGCCGAAATTGAAGCGGCGCAAGCACTGGCCCTGCCCGAGACCGAAGAGGTAGAGGCCGCGGCGGGGGACGACTAAACCTTTCGCGGGAAAATTAATGCTAAACATGGCCGGTGCCAGGGAAATGCTGGCGCCGGCCATTTTATGGCATCACATCGGATCCCCGCGCTAAGGCTGAATACAGCCATTTTTCGGATTTTGCTGCGATGCAAAATAAGGCGGCGAAATTGATAAATTATCGGTTGACGTGGTGAGAGTGCATCCATAGTATCCGCCAACCATTTCGCCGCAGGTGGTAACCGAATTATCGTGATGGTACGGCGCTTTTTATGCTGTTTCATTGCCGGTTAAACACTGCGGCAGGTACTACGGAAGATATGGCCAACACGGCTAAGTATTAGAGCCAGCTTGTGCTGGGCGGTGCCGGTTTTTGCGGCTGACCGCCCGGTCATGCATAAAGTCTGACTTGTTTGGTTTGGCCGTGTTCGTTTTGTCTTCCGAATTAGGAGTTTATGTGCGGCGTATGTTTTGCGCGTTTTTGGGGGCGTCCCGGGCGAAGCCGCCAGGGTAGAGTTGACGGAAATTCGAAGCGAACGGGCAATAGTCGCGACACCGACCATAACGACGTAGACGTCGCTAGACGTGGACATAGCTAAAGGACCGACAGCGCATGCCGACGATCAACCAATTGATCCGCCATCCACGGCAAAAGCCGAAGAGCCGCAACAAAGTACCGGCCCTGGAGGCTTGCCCGCAAAAGCGGGGTGTTTGCACGCGGGTCTATACGACGACGCCCAAGAAACCTAACTCCGCCCTGCGCAAGGTCGCTAGAGTGCGTCTGACCAATGGCTTCGAGGTTACGTCGTATATTCCAGGCGAAGGCCATAACCTGCAGGAACATTCCGTGGTGATGATCCGCGGCGGCCGGGTCAAGGATTTGCCGGGCGTGCGCTATCACATTATTCGTGGCGTGCTTGATACTCAAGGCGTCAAGGATCGGCGCCAACGCCGCTCCAAGTACGGCGCCAAGCGGCCGAAATAGGGGAGAGTAGACATGTCACGGCGACATCGAGCGGTAAAACGCGACATTCTGCCCGACGCCAAATATGGCGACCGGGTGCTGACTAAATTCATGAACAGCCTGATGGTCCACGGCAAAAAGTCGATCGCCGAGACTATTCTGTATGGCGCCTTGAACCGAGTCGAGGAAAAGGCCCATCAGGATCCGGTACAGGTTTTTCATCAGGCCCTGGAGAATGTGAAGCCGGCAATTGAAGTGCGTTCGCGCCGCGTTGGCGGCGCCACTTATCAGGTGCCTGTTGAAGTGCGCTCGGAACGCAGTCAGGCCCTGGCCATCCGTTGGTTGATATCCGCCGCGCGAAGCCGCTCGGAAAACACCATGGTAGAACGTTTGTCAGGCGAATTTCTTGATGCCTCGAACGCGCGTGGCAACTCCGTTAAAAAGCGGGAAGACACCCACCGCATGGCCGAGGCCAACCGAGCCTTCTCTCATTACCGTTGGTAAGCCGGCAGCAAGGATAAATTGACGATGGCCCGCGAAACTCCTCTCGATCGATATCGTAATATCGGCATCATGGCGCATATTGACGCCGGCAAGACGACGACGACAGAGCGCATCCTCTATTACACGGGTCGTAGCCACCGCATTGGTGAAGTGCACGACGGCGCCGCAACCATGGACTGGATGGAGCAGGAGCAGGAACGCGGCATTACCATTACCTCCGCCGCCACCACCTGCAACTGGCGGGACCATCGTATCAACATCATCGACACCCCCGGACACGTGGACTTCACCATCGAGGTGGAACGCTCGCTGCGCGTGCTGGATGGCGCGGTTGCGGTATTTGATTCAGTGGCGGGTGTAGAGCCGCAATCGGAGACCGTGTGGCGTCAGGCCGATAAATACAACGTTCCCCGTATATGTTTTATCAACAAGATGGACCGGACCGGGGCGGATTTTTATCGTTGCGTCGACATGATAGTGGATCGCCTTGGGGCGGTGCCGCTGGTGCTGCAGTTGCCGATCGGCGTGGAAGCCGGTTTTGCCGGCGTGGTAGATCTGTTGAACAACCGCGCAATTATCTGGAAGGACGAAGACCTGGGCGCCGAATTTGACTATGTGGATATCCCGGAGGCGCTGCAGGAACAGGCTGCGGACTACCGTAATCGGCTGATTGAAACAGCGGTGGAACAGGACGACGAGGCGCTCGAAGCCTATCTCGACGGCTCCGAGCCGGATGCGGCTACACTGCAACGTTGCATCCGCAAGGGCGCCCTGACGGGTGCTTTTATTCCGGTACTTTGCGGCAGCGCCTTCAAGAACAAAGGAGTGCAGCCGTTGTTGGATGCCGTGATCGATTATCTGCCAGCGCCAACGGATCTGGAGGCCATCGTTGGTACCCATCCCGACACCGAAGCGGAAGTAATCCGGCATTCGCGCGATGACGAGCCCTTTGCCGCTCTTGCCTTTAAGGTCATGACCGACCCCTTCGTGGGGTCGTTGACATTCGCGCGGGTCTATTCCGGCACCTTGGAAAGTGGCAGCACCCTCTTGAACAGTGTCAAGGGCAGCCGTGAGCGCATTGGCCGCATGTTGTTGATGCATGCCAATAGCCGCGAAGACGTGAAAGAGGCCCGTGCCGGAGACATTCTGGCATTTTGTGGCCTAAAGAATACCACCACGGGCGAAACCCTTTGCGATCCATCGAAAGTGGTGGTGTTGGAGCGCATGGAATTTCCGGATCCGGTGATCGAAGTCGCGGTGGAGCCAAAGACCAAACAGGACCAGGAAAAAATGGGCGCCGCGCTCAAGCGTCTGTCCGATGAGGATCCCTCGTTCCGAGTGACCTCGGATTTTGAAAGCGGCCAGACCATCATCAAGGGCATGGGTGAATTGCATCTTGAGATCCTGGTTGACCGCATGAAGCGTGAATTCAAGGTCGACGCCAATGTGGGCGCTCCCCAGGTGGCCTACCGCGAGACTATCGGCAAGGCAGCCGAAATTGATTACACGCATAAAAAGCAGACGGGTGGTTCGGGCCAATTCGCACGGATTAAATTGACGTTGGAGCCGGGCGCACCGGGTTCCGGCCAAATTTTTGACAGCAAGGTCGTCGGCGGCAACGTGCCAAAGGAATATATTCCCGGCGTGGACAAGGGTATTGCCTCTATCGCCGCTGGTGGCGTGCTGGCCGGGTTTCCCTTGATTGACTACAAAGTCACCCTGGTGGATGGCGCCTATCACGATGTGGATTCCTCCGTGATGGCATTCGAAATTGCCGCCCGCTCCGCCTTCCGCGAGTTGGTGATGTCGGCCAAGCCGAAGTTGTTGGAACCGGTCATGCGGGTCGAAGTTGTGACGCCCGAGGAATATGTCGGCGATGTCATGGGCGATCTAAACCGCCGTCGCGGCCATGTCACGGGCACCGAGATCCGCGGTAATGCGCAGGTCATTAACGCCCAGGTGCCGCTGGCAAACATGTTTGGTTACGTCAATAACTTGCGCTCGGCCACCCAGGGTC
>CAUZBE010000038.1:0-13665 GCA_963577885.1 Alphaproteobacteria bacterium | reverse complement strand
GGGGTCAGCCGGGTCGCCGCCTTCACCGGGATCGGCATCGTCGGCGCCCTGGCCGTGATCGCCGTCAAGGAGGGGCTGCCCTATGGCTATTTGCTGTGGATTCTGGCAGCCATGGCGCCGCTGGCCGGCATTCTGCATTGGCTGGAATCCTGGATCGCCCACGACATGGCCTTCCGCCTGTTGGCGGAAATGCGTATCGCCCTATTTGAAAAGCTGGACCGGTTGGCGCCCGCCTATCTGCTGAGCCGGCGCACGGGCGATCTGGTGGCCGTCGCCACCCAGGACGTGGAAACCGTCGAATTTTTCTTTGCCCACACGGTAGCGCCGGCCTTTGTCGCCGGGCTGGTGCCCTTGCTGGTGCTGGCAACCCTGGGCTATTTTGGGGCGCCGATGGCCCTAGCGCTGGCGCCGTTCCTGCTGGTGGTTTGCCTGAGCCCCTTCCTGATGCGCGGCCGGGTCGATCGTTTGGGGTCCGCCGCGCGGGAGGCCCTGGGCGAATTAAACGCCCATGCGGTGGACAGCATCCAAGGCCTGACCGAGGTCGTGGCCTTTCAGGCGGAAGCGCGCCGTGGCGAGGCTTTCATGGCCCTGGCGCGGCAGCAGATCGCGGTGCGGCTGCCGTTCTTTCGCGAGTTGACCCTGCAAACCATATTGCTGGAACTAGCCACGGGCCTGGGCGGTCTGGCCGTGGTGGCGGTGGGCGCCCATCTGGTCAGCGGTGGCGGCCTGCCGGCCGGCTATCTGCCCCTGCTGACCCTATTGGCCATGGCGGCCTTTCTGCCAATCTCGGAAATTGCCAATATTGGCCGGCAACTGGCTGATACCCTGGGCGCGACCCGGCGCCTGCATGCCGTACATGGGGAAGACATACCAGTACAAGACGGCCCCGGCATCATCCCGGAAAAGCCCGCCGGCCTAGCCTTCAAGAGCGTCGATTTCAGCTACGGGGGCAGCAAAACCCCGGCCCTTGAAAATGTCACATTCAACGTGCCGGTGGGCAGCACCTTGGCCCTGGTCGGCCCGTCAGGGGCCGGCAAGACAACCATCGCGCATTTGTTCATGCGGTTCTGGGATCCTGATAAGGGCCTGATCGAACTGGATGGCCATGACCTGAGGCATTATCACCTGAATGAGATGCGCCAGCGCATAGCCCTTGTGGCCCAGGATACCTATCTGTTCAACGATACTTTGGGCGCCAATATCCTGATTGCCCGGCCCGGGGCGGGCCAGGTCGAAATGGCCCAGGCGATCCAGCGGGCTGCCCTGGATGAATTCATCGCCAGCTTGCCCGAGGGCTTGGACACACCGGTTGGCGAACGGGGCATGCGTCTGTCCGGCGGCCAGCGACAGCGGGTGGCCATCGCCCGGGCCTTTTTGAAAGACGCCCCAGTATTGATTTTAGACGAGGCGACCTCCCATCTGGATGCGGTCAACGAGGCACTGGTGCGTGGCGCCCTGGATGACCTGATGGCCGAACGCACCACCATCGTCATCGCCCATCGTCTGTCCACTGTACGCGATGCCGATCACATTGTGGTGCTGGATAAGGGCAAGGTAGTGGAACAGGGCCCCCACGACGAATTGGTCGCCATGGGAGGGCTGTACGCCCATCTGGTTGCCCGCCAAACCTCCGCCGAACGAACCGACGCGGCGGAATAACAGCGGTTTGATAGCCCGGTTCGATTCGGTTACTCTTATTCCCGAAGAACCGAACAGAGGAATAGCGCCATGGTGCTGGGCACGGAACAGATCGAACAATTCAAGCGTGACGGCTATGTCCACCCCATAAAGGTGATGGACCATGACGAGGCCGGGGTACTGCGCCGCCAGTTGGAGGCCCGGGAAGCCAAGCAGGGCGGCCAGCTGGAGCCGGGCCAGCGCAGCAAGTCTCACCTATTGTTCAAATGGCTGGATGATTTGATCCGCGATCACCGCATCCTGGACCCGGTGGAACAATTGATCGGCCCCAATATTCTTTGTTGGAACACCATCTTTTGGATCAAGGATGTCGGCTCGGAAAGCTTCGTTTCCTGGCATCAGGATACCCGCTATTGGGGCCTGTCCAGCGATCAGGTCGTGACCGCCTGGCTGGCGCTGTCGCCGGCCAGCGTCGAAAGCGGCTGCATGCGCGTCATGCCGGGCACCCACGAGGGCGACGTGCTACCCCACGAAGACCGTTATGACCAGGCGAACATGCTGACCCGGGGTCAGGAGATCACGGACGGCGTCGGCGATGACCGGGCCATCTACATGCCGTTGGCGGTGGGCGAGATGTCTATCCACAATTACCGCCTGGCCCATGCCTCGGGCCCCAACCACGCGCCCGACCGCCGGATAGGCGTTTCCATGCATTTCATGCCGACAGATACCCGGCAGGTCGTCGGCAGCTGGGACAGTGCCGCCCTGGTACGCGGCGTGGATATGCACGGTAACTTCACCCCGACGCCTATTCCCGGCGCCGATTTTGATCCCAAGGCCATGGCATTCCACGCCCGGGCATCCGAGGCGGTTCGCAAAGTGCTATATGTGGATGCCGCTGCGAATACGCAAAAACTGTAAGTATTCGTGACTGGAGTTTGACCGCCATGGCTAAATGGAAACTGCCCGGCGATGCCCGCCTTGCCCTCTCGATCGTCGTGAATGTCGAGGAAGGCTCCGAGATGAGCATTGCCGAGGGCGACCGCGGCCCCGAAGTGGTCGACGAACTGGGCGTGGCGATCCATAAGCCAATCCGTAATTACGCCAACGAAAGCAACTACCAATATGGCCTGAAAGCCGGCGCGCCACGGATCATGAAGCTGTTGGACGAATTCGGTATTCGGGCCACTTTTACCGCCGCCGCCCAGGCCCTGGAGAAGGCCCCGGATCTAACCACGGCCATCGTCGCGGGCGGACACGAGGTTTGCAGCCACGGCTGGCGCTGGGTGCATCAATTCCAGATGGACGAGGATCAGGAACGGGACTTCATCCGCAAGGCCGTCACTTCGATCAAGACCAGCACCGGCAGCCGCCCCCAGGGCTGGCTGTCGCGCTATTTGTTGACCGACAACACCCGACGCCTGCTAGTGGAGGAAGGCTTCACCTATCATATGGATGATTTTTCCGACGACCGCCCTTTCTGGGACAATAGTTATGAAAAGCCCATTGTCATCCTGCCTTACGCGCTGGATTCCAATGACATGAAGATGTGGACCGCGCCGTCCCTGACGCCTGGTGATTGGCTAAAATACGCCACCGACACCTTCGATTGGCTATATAGGGAGGGCCAATCGGACCCCCAGATGATGTCGTTTGGCCTGCATTTGCGCATCATAGGGCGGCCTGGCCGCATCGGCTATCTAGAGACGTTCCTGCAGCACGTCGCGGCCAAGCCCGATGTCTGGGTGGCGACCCGGCAGCAGATCGCGCAAAACTGGGCCGCGCAAAACCCGGCGCCGTAATGGTCAACGTTATTCCCACCAGCCTGAGCAGCAATCCCTGGGACGAAGTGGCGCGGGCCGCCCGGGCGGCGGCGGATACGGAGACTGCAGAAGCGGCGTTGCGGGAAATCGTCCATGCCGCCCTACGGATCACCGGTGATGGCACGGCCCACGAACGCCCAGGTGCCCTGAATCTGGGGGAGCGACATTTTTATGTCGCCGGTGCCTTCATGGTTAGCCCGGACCTGACCCACCATCTATTGCTCGCCGAATGGGGCTTTCCCCCCGAACAACACCGCCTGCATTACCCGTTGGATACGGGCCATCCGGGCTGGGTATGGAGGAACGAACAAGCCCTAATCCTGGAAAACACCGACCAGCATGACGATTTTGTGCAAATCCTGAAAACGGCACGCATGGGCTCGGCGCTCTACGCGCCTATGATTTGGCAGGGTAAGTTTATCGGGCAACTGCTAACCGCCGCCCAGGCCCGCAATACCTACACCCTGCCAGATCTAATCCGCCTGCAAGCCTTGGCGGGAATGGCAGCGACGGCGTACATGGCCAAGGGTGGTCCGGGGCAACTGGCGCAAATTTGGCGGGACGTAAGGAGTGGGACATAAGCAAGGAATACCAAGTCGAAGGCGTCGGTGGGGTAAAGCTGTGGGCTGGGGAATGGGGCAACCCATCCGGCCCGGCTATCCTGTTCATTCATGGCTTCATGCAATGTCATCTTTCGTGGCAGGCCCAGATCGAAAGTTCCCTGGCTGACGAATTTCGGCTGATAGCCATTGATGCCAGGGGCCACGGGCAATCGGGCAAGCCGAATGATATGGCTGCCTACCAGGACGGCAAAAATTGGGCCGGCGATGTCGCCGCCGTCATCAAACAATTTGATTTGCATAAACCCGTCCTGGTGGGCTGGTCTTATGGCGGCCTGATCATACTCGATTATTGCCTACGGTACGGCTGCGATGACATTTCCGGTATCAACTTCGTCGCGGCCGCGGTGCGCCGGGTCACTGATAGCAATGCCCCGCCACCAACCATTGCCCAGGCCAGGGCGGATTTGTTGTCGGAAGATCTTCTAACCCGAATTTCCGGCACCCGGGCCTTCCTGCGGGCCTGTACGGCTAAGCCCGTGGATCAGGACACGTTCGAAACCTGGCTGGCCTTCAACATGTTGGTGCCGCGCCATGTCCGCCAGGCGATGTTCGAACGGGAATTGGATTTCGACCCGGTTCTGGATGCCTTGCCCGTGCCCGCCCTGGTCACTTATTGCCTGGCGGATGCACTGGTCCTGCCCCATATGGGCGAACACGCCATGGCGCATATTCCCGATGCAAAGGCCTCAATCTATCAGGAAACCGGGCATGCGCCGTTCTTTGAAGACAGCGCCCGCTTCAATACCGAATTGGGCGAATTCGTCCGCCAGGTAAATAATTAGGGATGAAGGGGATTAGTTGACCTACCCGTCTTCCCGTGATGGATTGCGGGCAACCGAATTTTAGCGAGATAAGATTAGGAACACTAAAATGCATGTTGGAATGACGACGTTTTTCCAGAACCTGAGCGGCACCCATACGGACCGCGAGGTTTATCAGCACGAATTGTCCCTGGCCGACATGGCCGAACCCCTGGGCTTTGAAAGCATCTGGACGGCTGAACATCATTTTGACAATTACACCATGTGCCCAAACCCGTTGCAGTTTCTGACCTACATGGCGGCGCGGACGGAACGCGCCCTGCTGGGCACCATGGTCATGGTTCTGCCCTGGCACGATCCGGTGCGCGTGGCCGAGGAAATCGCGGTGCTGGACCACATGTCCAACGGACGTTCCATTCTGGGTGTCGGCCGCGGCCTGGGCCGCATTGAATTCGAGGGTTTCCGCGTTGAAATGGGTGAGTCCCGGGAACGTTTCGTGGAATATACCGAGGCGCTGATCCAGGGTCTGGAAACCGGCCACATCGAATATGACGGTAAACACTACAAGCAACCAAAAATCGGCGTACGGCCGTTTCCCTTTGCCTCGTTCAAAGGCCGGCTCTATGCCTCTGCCGTATCGCCCGAATCCTCGCGCATCATGGCGCGCCTGGGCATCGGCATCATGATTATTGCCCAGAAGCCGTGGGACAAGACCTTGCACGAATTAGAACAGTACCGCGAAATCTACCGGGAAATGAACAATGGTGAAGAGGCGCCACAGCCTTTGATGGTGGTCTTCAATTGCTGTCATGAAGATGAAAGCATCGCCAACGAGATGCACAAGAAATACATCCGCCGGTACAGCCGCTCGGCCCTGGATCATTACGAATTCCAAAACGAAGGCCTGGCCAATATCAAGGGTTACGAGTATTACGGCGGCCTGTCGAAGAATATCAATAAGCACGGTATCGAGAGCTTCGTTGATTTCCTGTCCGATTTACAGGTCTGGGGTACGCCCGATCAGGTCTTTGACCGCATGCGCGAGTATCAGGAGATGACCAACTGCGCCGGCTTCATAAACGGCTTCAGCTTCGGCGGCATGCCCCATGAATTGTCCAAAACCTCCATGCGGACCTTCGCTGAAAAAGTAATGCCGCGCCTGAAGGGCCTGGATGTCGGGTCAACGATCGGTGGTGGCAGCCCGCTGACCATCGCGGCGGAATAGGTCTTCCAACCTAAACGCCGGCCCGTTCGATGCGGCCGGCGAAGCCACTGATCAGCTGCGCCAGGTTCGCGGCCAGGGAGACCGGGGTTTCGTGGCCCATGCCGGCAATGGCATGAAATTCCGCGCCCGGAATATTAGCCGCGGTATCTTCGCCGCCGGCGATATTCAGTAACGGATCGTCGCCGCCGTGAATAACTTGGCTGGGCACGGTTATAGTCCGCAGCATTTCGACCCGATTGCCCGAGGCCACCACGGCGGCCCGCTGCCGGGTCCGTCCGTCCGGACAATAACAGCGGTTATGGGCGCGTTCGACCAGACGGCGGCGATCCGTATCCGAAGTGGGATAGCCGGGACCGGCCAACACTTTGGCCGAACTGATGGCGGCCTCGATAATCGCCTCCCGGTCATTGGGATCGGTAGTGGTCCGCATCAAGGCAGCCATCGCCTCGGGCGATCCCGGGGGCAGATCCGGATTGCCGCTGTGGGACATGATGGAGGCCATAGAAGAGAGGCGGGGGGGATGTTTGGCAGCCAGAATTTGCGCTACCATGCCGCCCATGGAAATGCCCGCCACATGCGCCTTTTCGATATCAAGATCATCCATCAGGCCGATCACATCCGCTGCCATGTCGTCCAGGTGATAGGGCACGTCCAAAAGCTGGCCCGCCGCAGCCCGGGCCATCAAATCAGGAATATCGACGGGGCCTGCAGCCTCGAACTTGCTGGACAATCCGGCATCCCGATTGTCGAAAATTACCACGAAAAACCCAGCCGCGGCCAAGCGCTCCAGCAAAGCGTTGGGCCAATTGATCAGTTGCGAACCTAAGCCCCGTATCAAAATGATCGCCGGATCCTTGGCCTGGCCCTGGATCTCGTACTCAATGGTAATACCGTTGGCCTTGATCGCTGTCAACGCGCCCGCCTGTAATGTCATGCCGAAGTCCGACGAGCATAGAGACCGCACGTTAGGCTGGCAAATAAATGGGCCGGATTGTCCTAACCCGGCGATACTGTTATAGGGCGGCAGCACCCCGCGAACGATCTACTGGATCAATTATGCTGCGTTGGCTTTACGATCGAACCATGGCCCTGGCCGGGCATCGCCATGCCAACTGGGCCCTGGCCGCCGTATCATTCATTGAAAGTTCGGTCTTCCCCATCCCGCCGGACGTGATGTTGATACCCATGGTGCTGGCCCAGCGCCATCGGGCCCTGATGATTGCCGCGATTTGCACCGTCGGTTCGGTTCTGGGCGGCTTGCTGGGCTATGCCATCGGCTTGTATCTGTTCGATACCATCGGGCAGCCAATCCTAGATTTTTATGGCTATGGCGATAAATTCGCTTCCTTCCAAGGCCGCTATACCGAATGGGGCGTCTGGATTGTCCTAATCGCCGGACTGACGCCGTTTCCTTACAAGGTGATCACTATCGCCTCCGGCGTGGCCGGATTGAGCCTGCCGGTTTTTTTGGTCGCCTCGATCGTCGCCCGGGGCTTGCGGTTCACCATCGTGGCGGCGATACTATGGCGTTTCGGTGAGCCAGTTCGTGATTTCATCGAGCGTTACTTGGGTCTGTTATTCGTGATTTTTATGGTCTTTTTGATCGGCGGCTTTGCCCTGATCAAATTGATCCTATAACGGGGCGTTCCGGCCATGCAACAATTGTTCGCGGCGAAAACGGGTTTGTTTATTGTGCCCCTGGCGTCCCTGGCCGCCCTGGCCCTCGCCTTCATCAGCCAATATGTGTTCGAACTGCAACCCTGCGTCTTATGCATCTATCAACGCTGGCCGTTTGCCATTGCCGCCGCGCTTTGCCTCGTGGCCCTGACCCCGTCGGCCCGGCCGTCGGCCCCTTGGCTGTTGCTGTTATCGGCCCTGGTGCTGGCCGTTAACGCTGGTATTGCAGTCTATCACGTAGGGGTGGAGCAGTATTGGTGGATTGGTACCGAGGACTGCGTCGGCAAGACCGGCACGGCCCAAACTCTGGCCGAATTGCGGGCACAGATCATGGCCACGCCCATTACCCGTTGTGATGAAGTGGCGTTTTCTCTGTTCGGTATCTCCATGGCGGGGTACAACATCGCATTCTCGACCGGCCTGGCCTGGTATGCTGGATTGGCCAGTAAAATCTGTTTTGGGGTGGGTTTTAGGATCAAGCATAGGCAATGACTGCGGATATCAAGGCAACACCAGGGCGGCGCCCCGCGCGCCCGGCCACCTTGCCCGGCGACCGCCGGGGCAAGTCGAAGGCCGGACGCATGATCCGGGTGGATCAGGCCGGCGAACTGGGCGCACAGGAGATATACCGTGGCCAAATGGCGGTGCTGGGCGGTCGGCCTTGTGCGCCATTATTGGCGGAAATGGCGGCCCAGGAAGCCGAACATCTGGCAGCATTTGACAAACTTGTGACCGCGCGAGCGGTTCGCCCCACGGCCCTGGCCCCGGTGTGGCGGGTCGCCGGTTTCGCCCTGGGCGTCGGCAGTGCCTTGCTGAGCGAACGGGCGGCCATGGCCACGACCGTGGCGGTAGAGGATGTAATCGAGGGGCACTACCAAAAACAACTCAATACATTGGATGAAAACGAGGCGGATTTGCGGGCGCTGATAGCGGAATTTCGTGACGATGAATTAAGGCACCGGGATAGCGCCCAGGAATTTAATAACAAATATTACCATGAAGACGACCCTGCCTACGAAATATTAAGCCGGAGCGTCAAAGCTGGTGCACGCTTGGCAATTTGGCTGGCCGAGCGGATCTGAGAAAAAGGATGACCCACGGACCATGACCGGGAAAAAGCGCAAGGTGCATTGCCGCAACTCAAATCTGGGTTCGCTTGCTTCCTTGCGTCTACTGGTCTCTCTGACCATCTCCATTCTGCTGCTAAGCCCGGGATCAGGTTGGGCCAAGGAGGCCCACAATTTAATCACCGAACAGGCGGCCCGGCAGGACGTCACCCTAAACGAACAGGAAACCGCCGTGCTACAGCGCGCCCTGCCGATCATCAGCCGCCGCTACCTGCGTGAACTTGATGCCACGCCCCTGTTGCAAGCGACCATGCTGGGTCTAAAGGAATATGACGTGGCCCTGGCCGCCACCAAGGAAAATTCGATAAAAGAAAAAAGCCAAGCCATCGAGGCGCCCGGCAAGTTTCGCCGCATTGCCCTGGCCCTGAACAAGGGATTGAACACCCTGGACGCCCATAGCGCCTATCTTGATCCCGACAGCTATGGCGAATTGAAAATCCGCATCAGCGGCAAGTTTGCCGGCCTTGGCCTGGAAGTTACCATGGAAGACGGCCTGGTCAAGGTCATCGCCCCCATCGACGGCACCCCGGCCCAGCGCGCCGGCATGCTGGCTGGTGACAAGATCAGCCATGTTGACGGAACGCCCATCAAGGGCATGACCTTGCGCGAGGCGGTAAGCCGCATGCGCGGTCTGGTCGGCACCATCATTCGCCTGACCGTGTTGCGGCTGGAGGTAACGAAGCCCATTGAACTGATCATCGTCCGTGACATCATCCGAGTTCCCGCCGTGCGCCATAAAGTCGAGGCCGATTACGGCTATATCCGCATCTCCGCCTTCAGCCAACGGACAGAGCAAGGCCTGCGCGATGCTATGTCTAATATCAGTGAAGCCTTGGGCCAGGACAGCCTAGGCCTGGTCATCGACCTGCGCAACAATCCGGGCGGCCTGCTGCGGCAGGCAATCAGGGTGTCAGACGTCTTTCTAGATGCTGGCACCATAGTCTCCGTGCGTGGCCGGATGGGAGAAGACAATGATCATTACCGGGCCAAGTCCGGCGGCCTAGCGACGGGTAAGACAATCGTCGTGTTGATCAACGCCGGCACGGCATCGGCGGCGGAGATCGTTGCCGGCGCCTTGAAGGAAAATCACCGGGCCATCATTGTCGGCAACCGCTCATTCGGCAAAGGCTCTGTCCAGACTATTTTTTCCATGGGCGATGCCGGCGCCCTTCGTCTGACCACGGCCCTGTATTACACGCCCACCGGGCGTACGATCCAGGCCTGGGGTATTTTGCCCGACTTGTTGATCGAGAGTGACCGCCAGGAAGCCGGCCGGCGCGAGGAAGAGCTGCAGGGCGCTTTGGGCCGGGGTAAGGCCGCCCCCCATACAAATGGTCCCAAGGCCACCATCACCGGCGAACGCTGCAACGAATTGCTGGCGAAACCCCTGGATGACAAGGGCTTGGCCTGCGCTGTGGCCCTGCTGCGGGCCGGTGGCCTGGACCGTCTAGTCCATCTTGCCAGCAGTCTGGCGAATGACGGACGGTCCCAGACCCGCCGGCAATAACCCCCTCGGCCCGGGTCAGGGCAAGAAAACCTTGGCCGGGGTGGACCATTGATGTAAATCCTAGGTCTTGTTGCACACTACACGACAGACAACCCTTTAATTGTCATTGCAGGGCTTGACCCGACAATCCAGGGCAACAAACTCTGGCGTTTGCGGCTCTGGATCCCCATGAGACTTTGGGGGCCTCCGCTTCGCTACGCCGAGGATGATGTAGTGTCGTGCAGTGTGGTCTTGTTGCGGAAAGGATCGGCTATGCATGAATTATTTCTGTTGATCGCGATTATAGTGGCGACGGTCGTGCTCATGGCGGACATGATATTCCTGTTCAAGGGATGTTTCGACCAACGCGCAAAGATTGACCGCGACGCCGGACGCCATAGCCCGGCCTCCGCTGTGTCCGGGTTTGCCCCCGACAGGCCCCTGACAGGGGTAAAGACGCCATGAGCGATGACCCAACAGCCTTTCTTGACGCTACCGCCCTGGCCGATCTAGTGCGCCGCGGCGAAGTGACCGCCGTGGAACTGGTCGAGGCGGCCATCGAACGCATTGAGCGGCTGAACCCGGCCTTGAACGCGGTAATTACCCGGATGGACGATCAGGCGCGCGCGGCGGCGGCGGCGCATGGCGCGGCTAACAAAGCGGCACCGTTCGCCGGAGTACCTTTTTTGTTAAAGGATCTGATTGCTGAATATGCTGGCGTCGCCATTGCCGAGGGTAGCCGGTTCCTGCACGGCCGTTGCGTGTCCACACACGATAGCGAGTTGGTGGTCCGCCTGAAGCGGGCCGGCGCGGTCATAGCGGGCAAGACCAATACGCCTGAATTTGGCCTGTTGCCGACGACCGAGCCGGCCTTGTACGGCCCGACCCGCAACCCGTGGGATACCCAGCGCACCACCGGCGGCTCGTCGGGTGGCTCGGCGGCGGCGGTGGCGGCCGGTATCGTGCCCATGGCGCATGCCAACGACGGCGGCGGTTCGATCCGTATCCCAGCCTCGTGTTGCGGTCTGTTCGGACTGAAACCAACCCGGGCACGCAACCCCATGGGCCCCGGTTATGGCGACGCCGGCAGCGGTTTGGCGGTGGAACACGCGGTGACCCGCAGTGTCCGTGACTCCGCCGCCCTGTTGGATGCCACCTCCGGTCCGGCGCCCGGTGATCCCTACTTCGCACCGCCCAAGGAACGCCCTTTTGTGGAGGAAGTCGGCCGGGACCCGGGGCAATTGCGCATAGCGGTGTCCACCAGGGCTCTGACCGGAGCCAAAATTCACCCCGAATGCCAGACGGCGGTCGAAGCCACGGCCAAGCTGTGCGAGGACTTGGGCCACATCGTCGAATGGACCGAGCCGTGCTTTGATGAAACCCGCTATCTGAAGGCCTTCGCCGCCATCTGGACGGCCTTTGCCTCTTGGGCCATTCGCGATTGGGCCGACCGTTATCAGCTGACCCCCAGCGAAGATCAGTTCGAGCCCAATACCTGGCGCATGTATCAAAGTGGCGGTCGGCGGTCGGCGGGCGCTTATTTGCGCATGATCCAGGATATTCAAGGGGTCGCGCGCCAGATAGCCGAGTTTTTCGAAACCTACGATCTGACCCTGACCCCAACTATCGCCCGGCCGCCGGCGCCCCTGGGGTACTTTTCCTGGGATAGCGGCAAGCGCGACGAATTTCTGGAACATATTGGCGAATACTCGGGCTTCACCTCGATCGCCAACAGCACCGGCCAGCCGGCTATGTCGGTGCCTTTGCACTGGACGGCCGACAATCTACCGGTCGGGCTGCATTTCATGGCCCGTTTCGGAGCAGAAGACACTCTGTTCCGCCTGGCCGGGCAATTGGAGCAAGCTCGCCCCTGGTCCCGCCGCCGGCCCACCATTGCGGCCTAGAGCATTTTCACCTTGAAAATGCTCGGATCTTTAGAATTAGAGAAATCTTTTCTAATTACTTAAAATCCCTCCGCGATTCTCATTAATTTGAAATTGCTCTTGGACGTTCCTCACCAATCCGGTTAACGCAGGCGCCCACCATAAAAAGGGCCGCCGCACACATCCCAAATACGGCGGTTATGTGCCGCAATCTGCACATTAGGATTTATGAATAATAAATCTCTAAGGTGATAAAATAGAAATCTAGATAATATAGATATTTATATTTACTCATAAAATATTATATAAATAATTAAACCCATATATATTATTTTTATTATTTAAAAAACAATATATTTTTTATAGTTACTAAAATAATAAATACATTTATTACATAATTATTATTCAGGTCAAATATCAACCCTTCGTGCAAAGCACCTGCGCCCCCAGGTCTGATCAACGCTATTTACTTGAGGCTAAGTCGAGGAGTTTTTATTTCGGCGGTTTTCTGAATCTATAGCGGTCTGATTGGTTGAGAGGGGCACTCATGCCGCCGGAATTTTTAGACCTTTTATCGCAAATCCCAGATCCCCGTCGCACCCAGGACAAGAAATGGCAATTTGGCCCGGTTGCGGCGCGATGGGCGCTATCGGCGCGCCTCATCCAAGGTTGGGAACAGCTCGGCTAGACGGTTGCGTTGCAGCTTTTCTGTTGAGGTTACCGGCAGTTCATTGGCGGCCACGAAGACGAAGCGCTGGGGCACCTTATAGGCGGCCAGGGATTGCCGGCAATGGCGCCGTAAGGCGTCTTCGGACACCGATGCCCCCGCGTGCAGCACCATCACGGCGCCGATGGCCTGATCCAGGCGAGTGTCAGCCAGGCCGGTGATGAAGACAGATTCAACCGCCTCGTGGGTGCGTAGTATCGCCTCGATTTCCGCTGGCGCGATATTGATACCACCACTTTTGATCAACTCCTTGCGCCGGCCTTGAAACTGCACCCAGCCCTTGTCATCCAACAGGCCCAAATCACCGGTAAGAAAAAAGCCGTCCGCCGTCATGCTCCGGGCCGTGGTGGCCGGGTCATCCAGATAACCCGGCATGATGTGCCCCCGCAGGGCAATCTCGCCGACCTCATCCTGGGGCAATGATCGTCCCGACTCCAGGTCGAGTATGCGCAGCTCAACGCCCCGCAGGGCTTCACCATTTGCCACCAGGCGCTGCGCCAGGGGGGCGGCGGCATCGGTCACGGCGGAATTGCCATAGGCTTCCGTCAGGCCGTAGACGTTGCAAATGTCTTTTACCCCCAGATCGACGATCAACTGCATCTGCTCCGGGGTGCCGATGGATGCGCCCGTGCGCAGGCTGGAAAGATCGTGGCGCGCCCGGTCGGGATGTTCAGCCAGCGCCAAGGCGATGTTCG
>CAUZBE010000037.1:0-13788 GCA_963577885.1 Alphaproteobacteria bacterium | reverse complement strand
CAGAAGTTCTCGATGCCGTTGATATTTCCGAGCGCGCGCTTGATGGCCTTTGTGATCGCCGGCGGCGGCCCAACGGGGTTCGAACTAGCCGGGGCCATCGCTGAACTCGCCCGCCTGGGCATGACCGGTGAGTTCAATAACTATAGATCTCCGCGACACGTGCATCATCATGGTGCAATCGGCACCGCAGATCCTGCCCGTCATGCCCGAAGGCTTGTCCAAAAACGGACATGACGCGCTGCAGCGGCTGGGTGTCGACGTACGGGCGGGGCACCGGGTCGAGGAGATCGACGCGCGCGGGGTGACCATCGCCGGCGAACGCATCAATGCGGGGATCGTTGTCTGGGCGGCGGGCGTCGCGTTATCGCCGGCAGGCCGATGGGTGGGCGGTGGCGCCGGCCGTGAGCTAGTCAATCCAGACCGGAGTGTCGGCACCTACAACAACATATTCGCAATCGGCGACACGGCATCATGCGCGAATGGCGAAAAAAGCGCCTTGCCAGGGCTCGCCGCGGCCGCGAAACAGCAGGGAGGCTTTATCAGCCACCATCTGTGGGCCCAAATTGAAGGCCGGCCGGGGCCGGGTGAATTCCGCTACAAAGACTACGGCAGCATGGCTACGATCGGACGGGAAAAAGCCGTCGCCGATTTGCGCGGCATCAAGTTATCGGGGATCCCGGCCTGGTGGTTATGGAGCATGGTCCACGTCGCATTCATACCCGACGCGCTCAACCGCACTTCCGTCTTTCTCGATTCGGTCTGGTCATATTTAACCTTCAGCCGCCGCAATTGGTTGATTACCGGCGGCTCCTGACAAAATCTTTGGACCAATCCGGCCCAGTACGGCCTTCTAACCACATTGCCGAATGTTCTCGAAATCATCCACGCCAACCTTATCACCATTGCGGTTTCGTCACTTGATAAAAGAACAAAACATGAATATACTAATTTACAACAAACTCGGCATACGGTCGGCGTTGCGGCAAGTGGCCTCGTCCCTGCCCCGGCAGCTGGATCCTATAGCCGGGTTTCGTTTTTAGCGCGGCATGAATTCAGCGTAACTATGGCGGATCGTTTTGTATTAGCGGCGTGACTATATATCCTTTGCGTTGATTCGTTTTACCGCGCGGTTTGGCGAACCGAGCGCGCGCAAACAAGAGGTGATAGATCAAGCAATATGAATGACTTGTTCACACGGACAGACAGCAAGGTTTCCGGCGGTGGCGGCGGCCCCCACGGCGCCAAGGCGGACACCTACTCCGCCAAGGATATTGAGGTGCTGGAGGGGCTGGAGCCGATACGCCGGCGCCCTGGCATGTATATTGGCGGCACCGACGAACGCGCCCTGCACCATCTGGCGGCCGAGGTTCTAGATAACGCCATGGACGAGGCGGTGGCCGGCTTCGCCAATCGGATTGAGGTGAATTTGGGCCCTGACGGGACCCTGACCGTCACCGACAATGGCCGTGGCATCCCCGTCGACGCGCATCCCAAATTCAAGCCCAAATCCGCCCTGGAGGTCATCCTGACGACATTGCACTCAGGCGGTAAATTCTCGGACAAGGTATACCAGACCGCCGGCGGGTTGCACGGCGTCGGCATATCCGTGGTCAACGCGCTGTCAGAATACCTATGTGTTGAAGTGGCGCGGGACCGCCGCCTTTGGCGACAGGAATACAGCCGTGGCGACCCAACCACGAAATTGGAGGATTTGGGCAAGGTCGCGAACCGGCGCGGCACCACCATTGCCTGCCGGCCCGACCCCAAAATCTTTACCGCCGGGGCCAATTTTTTGCCCGCGCGTTTGTACCGCATGGTGCGTTCCAAGGCATATTTGTTCCGCGGCGTAGAAATCCGCTGGACCTGCGCCAAGGAACTGATCGCTGGCAAGGATCAAACGCCGGCAGAGGCGGTTTTGCATTTCCCCAACGGCCTGGCCGATTTTCTGGCCGCGTCCCTGCAGGATGGACCAACCGTCACGCCCCTGCCCTTCAGCGGTCGTGTCGCCCTGACCGAGGCCAAGGGCGAGGTCGAATGGGCCATGCATTGGCCACTGGAGAGCGACGGTTTTCTGCATTCCTATTGCAACACCGTGCCAACCACCGAGGGCGGCAGTCATGAGGCCGGATTGCGGGCCGCCCTGACCAAGGGCCTGAAGGCCTATGCCGAAATGGTCGGCGTGCGCAAGGCCAGCCAGTTGACCGGCGACGATATTCTGGGACCGGCGGCCGCCATGTTGTCGATGTTCATTCCCGATCCGCAATTCAGCGGTCAGACCAAAGAACGGCTGGCCAACCCAGAGGCAGCGCGTTGGGTTGAAACGATCGTCCGCGACCATTTCGACCACTGGCTCTCGGGGGATCCGGAAAATGCCAACCGGCTGTTGGCCTGGGGAATTGAGCGGGCGGACGAGCGCCACCGCCGCCGTGACGAACGCGATGTTAAGCGCAAGACGGCGGCGCGCCGGGTGCGGCTGCCCGGCAAACTGTCCGATTGTTCGCAAAACACCGCCGCCGGCAGTGAAATATTTATCGTCGAGGGCGATAGCGCCGGTGGTTCCGCTAAACAGGCCCGGAACCGAACCAACCAGGCAATACTGCCCTTACGCGGCAAAATTCTCAACGTCGCCTCCGCCAGCGCGGAAAAGCTTAAGGCTAATCAGGAATTGACCGATTTGCTGCAGGCCTTGGGTTGCGCCACCGGGGTACGCTATCGCGAGGAAGATCTGCGCTACGATAAAATCATCATCATGACCGATGCAGATGTCGACGGAGCCCATATTGCCTCGTTGCTGATGACTTTCTTCTTCCGCGAGCTGCGGGATTTGGTGCATCAGGGGCACCTTTACCTGGCCCTGCCGCCGTTGTACCGCATCAGCCAGGGTGGCAAGGTCCTGTTTGCCCGCGATGACGCCCATCGGGAACAATTGATGGCCAGCGACTTCCAGGGCCGCGGCAAAGTGGATATTTCTCGTTTCAAGGGGTTGGGCGAAATGCCCCCGGCGCAATTGAAACAGACCACCATGGACCCGGCAAAACGCACTTTGCTGCGGGTCATCCTGCCCGATGACAATGGCGAAACAAATGATTTGGTCGAGCAATTGATGGGCCGCAAGGCGGACACGCGCTATCGTTACATCCAAGACAACGCCCGTTTCGTCACAGACCTGGATATTTGACCACCGCACGCCTATTTATGTAAGTGTCGGGTATTGAACAATAGGAGTTTAGGATAAAAATTCCTATAGACCTCAAGGTCTTTATCGGTGCCCTCGCAGCTACGGCATTCCTGATGACGCAAGGCGCCAGCGCGGCTACCATTTATAGCGACGATTTGCACGGCTTCTACGAGGCCGACCTGGTACTTTATGTCGCCTCGAAGGGCAATTTTCCAACCGTGGTCGTTGCCAGCCCGTTCGGTAGCGGGACGGACCGCGCGCTGTTGCGAAACTGCATTTGCCAGGCTATTTTGCAAGCACGCCATTGACGTTGACCACACAGCAGGCCCGGAACGATGGCTATCTTGTGCTGATCTTCAACCCGATCTGGGCCTCGAACGGCCATGACGCCTGCGCGGCGCCTGCATCTCAAGCCGCGGCAGGATCCGACGGCACTGGTAAGATGCGCCTGCAAGCGGCATTTTGCTATGGCGACGAAGTGGTCAGCGAGGCGATCATGGAAATGCCCCAGCCTTCGGATGTTACGGACCGGGGCTTTGATCAGGCCATGGGGCAGTTGCTGGCTGTACTGCTGCCTTCCGATAATCGCAAACAAGGTGACTGTGGCCCCAGCAGCACGATCTGCTAGAAATTTTTAACTTTTGGTGATTCAACCCGACCCGGTCCCCCTCTCGACCACCATGTGTCTATAGGTACAGAACACAATTATTGGGTGGCCAGTCAGGGTAGCGGGCCGGACACCAGGATCAGTGGGATAGATGGCTCGCTCATGAAACCGTCTAACGGCTAACCCAGGGACATGCCAGCTACAAGTCCGGTTTCTGCAGAATAATCGGCGGCTGCCAGCTTTTGCCCTTCGCCCCGCACGCGCCTGAACAGAATGCGGCCGTTGCCGGCCGCAACCTCAATGCCATCCGCGCCGATCGCCATGATTTCGCCGGGGACGCCGCTAGGTACGCCGGGGCCGGTGTCAAGGCGGGCGCAGTCAAAAATTTGCAAGCGCTTGCCGTCATGCGAGGTCCAGGCGCCCGGTTGTGGATCGGCCCCCCGGATTAGGTTGTGGACCGTAGCCGCCGATTGGCTCCAGTCGATGGCCACATCATCGGCTGTGCACCAGCTTTCATAGGTGGCATCAGCCTCGTTCTGGACAATCCTCGGCGCCTTGCCCGCCTTGACCAGATCGATGCCCTCGAGCACCGCCGCGACGCCCAGGGGGAACAGACTGTCAAAATAGATGCTACCGAGCGTGTCCTCGTCTGTGATTTCGACTTCTTTTTGCAACAGGACCGGGCCTGTATCAAGACCGTTATCGGGCCAGAAGATGGTCAGGCCGGTCTTGGTGGCACCCTGGATGATTGGCCAATTGATTGAGCTTGGTCCACGATGCCGTGGCAACAACGAGGGATGATATTGAATGGTGCCATGGGTCGGGGTGTTCAGGAACTCCTCGGGCACAATCTTGGTAACATAGGCCATGACGCAGAGGCCGGGTTGCAATGCCGCGAACGCGGCCCAGACTTCGGGCTTCTTAAATGAGGCCGGCTGATAGACCGGGAGGCCCCGGTCCAGCGCCGCCTGTTTAATCGGATCAGGCCGCCCGCCCTCGCCGTCCGGCTCACAATAAACAGCGATGATATCCTCGCCCCGTTCTAGGAGAGCCTCGAGGACACTCTTACCGAAAGCCTGCTGACCGTTGACTACGATTCTCATGGTATTATCCCTCGCGCGTGGTTGTATGTTATCTGCGTGGTATGATGGGCCATCGGCGGCCCGCCCGCAACGGCATCAGGGCACGTCTGTCCTCATAAAACCAGGAAGGACTACCGCGGCCGCACGCCCGGCGCTTGAAATCCCAAAAGGTTTCCCCACTGTACCGTTGACAGCGCGACAGGGAGCATTTATGTCGCTTTGCAGCAGTCTCGGAATTGCCATACCTATGCTAGGACTCTGGCCTTTCCGCATTGAGCGCAAATTGCCCTCGAAAATTGTAGTTACGGAAATTCATGCCCTTCGAAGAACTTGGTCTTAGTACGTCTATACTGAAAGCCGTCGCAGACGCCGGCTACAGCGAACCGACACCCATTCAACGCCGCGCCATTCCTTATGTCCTACAAGGACGCGATGTTCTAGGATGTGCCCAGACCGGCACTGGGAAAACCGCTGGCTTTACCCTACCGATGATCGATATCCTATCCCAGGGCCGGGCCAGGGCGCGCATGCCCCGTTCGTTGATCCTGGAACCAACCCGGGAGCTTGCCGCACAGGTCGCGGAAAATTTCGAGGTCTATGGCAAGTATCACAAATTGAACATGGCCTTGTTGATCGGCGGTGTTTCCTTTGTCGATCAGAGCAGGATTATCGACCGTGGAGCCGACGTGCTGATTGCCACGCCGGGGCGGCTGCTGGATCATTTCGAACGTGGCGGCTTGTTGCTGCGCGGAGTCGATGTGCTGGTTATCGACGAGGCCGACCGGATGCTTGATATGGGTTTTATCCCCGATGTCGAGCGTATCGTGCAATTGTGCAATCCAAAGCGGCAAACCTTGTTTTTCTCGGCCACCATGCCGCCGGAAATCCGCCGCCTGGCGGACGCCTTCCTCAATGATCCAACGGAAATTTCAGTGGCGCCACCCGCGTCGCCAGCGGAGACGGTGAACCAAACCCTGACCATGGTCCAACCCAGGGACAAGGACCGGGTTTTACAGTCCCTGTTGCGTTCGCAACCGGTCAAGAACGCGCTTATCTTCTGCAATCGCAAACGGGACGTGGATGCGGTCAGCAAAACATTAAAGGGCAAAGGCTTTGACGCCCTGGCCCTGCATGGCGACATGCAGCAGAGCTACCGCACACAGACCCTGGAAAAATTCCGCAATAACGAAGTCAAGATCTTGGTTTGTAGCGATGTCGCGGCCCGCGGCTTGGATATCCAGGGTTTGAGCCATGTTTTCCTTTACGACATGCCCATTCACGCCGAGGACTATGTGCATCGTATTGGGCGTACCGGCAGGGCGGGCATGCCGGGACGGGCGCTGACCTTGGCGACCTCGGAAGATAGAAAATTCCTCGCCGCGGTAGAAAAGCTGATCGGCAAACCTATTCCGCGCTTCGATCCTGATGGGCAGACGACGGTGGGCCCCGGTAACGAAAATAGAGGCAGAGATCAAGCGGAGGCGCCGCCAGCAGCAGAGGTGGCCGCAAGCGCTGAACCAGCTTCTGAAACCGCACCAGACGCCACGCCCGAGATTACACCTGCGCCAGTGCCCCATGCCGTGGTCGAAACAGCAGCGGGAGTCAGCGTCGATGCGCCACCGCAAGGTGAAGAAAGTCCGAGACGCACAGGCCGGCAACGCAGCCGTGGCCGGGGCCGTGGGCGCGGCAATCAGAGCCGGGGCGATGGAACGGAAACTACGCAAAATACTGAAACCCGGGGCGAGACGCGTGCGGATGGCGGTACGACTGGCGAAAGAAACGCGGGCCCTGGCCGTGGCGGACGCAAGCCGGCCAAAGGCGGCCGCGAGGGCGAGCGCGACGGCAGTCGCGATGGTGGCGACCGCCCCGTTGTGGGCCTGGGTGACCACATGCCGGCCTTTCTGTCTCGAGACGGCGCGCGGAAAAAGGGTACCGACAAGTAGGGACTGACAAAAAGGGCCCGATAAATAGAGGGAACCGGCCATGCAGACCATTTTTGTAATGGCGAAATGCGAATTGGGCGAAATCTATAGGGTCACCGCGGCCGCCGTGGAGAGCACAGAGCTGATTTCCGAGGTACATTCAATTTCCAGTGAATACGCCTGATGTTGAAATGCTATCTGGAAAATGGCGCAGATACCGGGCACTTCGTCACTGCAACCATCGAATCCCTGCTCGGCGTGAGGGACACCTTCACGCTGATCACCTTCAAAACCTTCAACTAGGGCTTGCCGCCATGAACGCCCCCGCCGCCAACACCGACATCGCCTCGGCCGTCGCGGAAGCGCAGGCGCGCTTCTCTGCCGCCAATCCAAACAGCCAGGCCCAACTGGAACAAGCGGCCAAGGTTCTGCCCGGCGGCAATACCCGTACGGTACTATTTTATCCGCCCTTCCCTTTGACCATCACAAAGGGCGAAGGTTGTCACCTATGGGATCTCGACGGCCATCAATATATCGATTTCCTGGGCGAATATACCGCCGGGCTCTATGGCCATTCCAACCCCACCATCCGGGCCGCGATTGATCGGGCCCTAGACAACGGCATCGTCATGGGCGGGCAGAACCAGGCGGAAGCGGGCCTTGCCGGCGCAATCGTTGACCGCTTCCCAACCATTGAACGGGTGCGCTTTA
This sequence comes from Alphaproteobacteria bacterium, assembly GCA_963577885.1. Lineage (GTDB taxonomy): Bacteria > Pseudomonadota > Alphaproteobacteria. Next base: position 6,288 of record CAUZBE010000037.1, on the reverse strand, counting down.
CCAACTCCGGCACCGAGGCCAACCTGATGGCAGTTTCCGCGGCCCGTGCCTTTACCAACCGGCCCGGTGTCATGGTCATGTCCGGGGGCTATCACGGCAGCGTATTTTACTTTGCGCCGGGCGGCTCTCCCCTGAACGCACCGTTTCCTTATGTCATGGGCAGCTATAACGATGTCGAGGGCTGCTGCGCCCTGATCCGCGAACAGGGCGCAGATCTAGCCTGCGTCATTGTCGAACCCATGCAGGGCGGCGGCGGCTGTATCCAGGGCAGGCCAGACTTTCTGGCAATGCTGCGTGAAGAGACCAAAAACAGCGGCGCGTTGCTGATCTTTGACGAGGTCATGACCTCGCGCCTGGGCCCGGGCGGTCTGCAGGCGTTGACCGGCGTCATGCCAGACCTTACCTCTTTAGGCAAATATGTCGGCGGCGGCATGTCCTTTGGCGCCTTTGGCGGCCGGGCTGATATCATCGACCGCTTCGACCCCAGCCGCAGTGATGCCTGGCCCCATGCGGGCACCTTCAACAACAATGTCCTGACCATGAATGCCGGTCTGGCCGGCCTCAGCCAGGTATATACGGCAGCGGTAGCGGAAAGCTTCAACGCCCGTGGCGATGTCCTGCGCCAGGCTTTGAATGCCCTGGCCGACAAGCATGGGGTGGAGATGCAGTTCACCGGGCGTGGCAGCATGATGGCGGTGCACTTCCGCCGTGGCGACATCTGCAACGTCGAAGACGTCCTGGCCGGGCGCAACGAACTACGCCCCTTGTTGCACATGGATCTGGTAGCCCAGGGCATTTATCCCGCCGCACGCGGCATGTTCACCCTGTCCTTGGCGCATACGGAAGCGTCCTTTGCCGCCCTGGAGGCGGCAATGGATGAATTCATTGTCAGCCGCCGCAGCCTGCTCGGTAATTGAGCGCTTCCGGGCAGCTATTTTAACCTATCCTGCCCATATAAATAGGTGCGGCCGCGTCCACGTTAAGCAATACAATCATCGCACTAGTGGTTAGTTTCTTGTCCGCAACCGTGGCCGTCGCAACGCGGGCGGCAATTACCACCGTTGATCCCGCCTCGATCGGCCTCTACACAAACAAATTGACAGCTCTGCGTGCCGCCTTGGCCAAGGAAGTCGTTGGTGGCCGCATACCTAGCGCGGTGATGTTGATCGCGCGCCAGGGCAAGTTGGGGGGGTCAAGTGGCCGGATTCCAGACACCAAAAAATGCAGCCAATGACGTCCAAGACCGTCTTCCGCATCTATTCCATGACCAAACCTATTTTCAGCGTGGGGCCATGATGCTGGTCGAGGAGGGCCGCCTGAAACTGGATGATCCAATATCAAGCTATATTCCCGATTTCACCTATATGACCGTCGGGATCGGGGTGGATCCCGCCCGACCCGCACGCCATCGGATCACGTTGCGTGATTTGTTGCACCATACCTCCGGCAAGATTTACTGCATCTTCGACCAGGGCCCCTTAGGCGCACTGTATGGCGAGGCTAGCGTACGGTCGCGGAATATCACTCCGGGCAAGTTCACGGTCAGCATGGCAAATCTGCCCTTGCGCGCGGAACCGGGCACGGCCTGGCAATATGGCCGCTCTACCAATATTTTGGGAGGGGTCATCGAAGTGGCCGCCGGCCAATCACTGGACAGATTTGGGCGGCGCGTCTCTTTCGCCTCCTGGGCATGCAAAACACCGCCTTTTATCAAGACGACGATAAAGCCGACCGCATTACCCAGCTGGCATGGCCATTGTTCGACGACACCGACCCCAAGCCCATGCCGTCAGGCGGCGGCGGAGATTATCGGGGCCGGCTATGATCGCTTGCGGGACGAGGGTATCGGCTATGCGTAGACCTTGGCGGCCGCCGGCGTGCCGGAAAACCTGATCAACTATGAAGGCGCCATACACGCATTCATGCAGTTTCACGGCACGTCCGCCGCCTGCAGGGGGGCGGTGGAACATTGCGGCGCGGTGTTGAAAAGGGCGCTGGCAGGCTAAGGCTAGCGTTTCAACAGAAACTTAATTAAGCACTTGGCCCGGCGCCCATAGGGCGGATGTAAGAGCCACATGGCGTTCAGGCGGCTTTGATAGACGACCGGTTTCAACTTGGAAAATGTCTCAAAACCGTCGCTGCCATGATATTGTCCCATGCCCGACGCCCCGACGCCGCCGAAGGGCAGGTTTTCGGCACCCGCGTGCAATAGACAATCATTGACAACAGCGCCGCCGGAAATTGTTTCCCTTAGCACCCGCTCAACATTGTTCCGGTTCCGATCATAGACATAAAGCGCCAGGGGACGGTCACCGCCATTCACATGGGCAATGGCCGCGCTCAAATCGTCATAAGGAATGATTGGCAGCAGGGGCCCGAAAATTTCTTCTCGCCGCACGGTCATACTGGCCTTGGTTTCTAACAACATGGTCAGGGGCAGTTTTCGTCCCGAACCGGCGCCCGCCACCACCACCCGCGCGCCCTGCGCCGCGGCCTCGGCCAACATGGCCTGCAGGCGGTCGAATTGGGCCTGATTTAGAATGGCGCTGTAGTCAGGATTATCCGCCAAAATGGGATAAAACTTGCCCGCCACAGCCAGGGCCTTTGCAACAAAGAAACCCACTTGATCCTTTGGCACCAGCACGTAGTCCGGCGCCACGCAGGTTTGCCCGGCGTTGAATAACTTGCCCCGAATTATCGATTCTACTGCCGCATCCAGGGCCGCCGCGGGGCCAATGATGGCCGGTGATTTGCCACCCAGCTCCAACGTTACGGGGGTCAAATTTTCGGCCGCGGCAGCCATAACCTTGCGGCCGACACTGGCCGATCCGGTGTATAGCAAATGATCGAACGGCAGTTCAGAAAACGCCGCCGCGACCGCCCGCCCGCCCTGAACCACGGCAATCTCATCGACGGCGAAATACTGCGCCACCACCTCACCCATCAAGGCAGCGGTGCGCGGCGTCAATTCAGATGGCTTCAACAGGGCCCGGTTACCCGCCGCGACCGCCCCGACCAGCGGCGATAGCGCCAAAAATAAAGGATAATTCCAGGGTGAAATTATTCCCACCACCCCCAGGGGCTGTGGCAGCAACCGGGCCCGGGCCGGCCAAAAAGCCAGGCCTATGGCGCGGCGGCGCGGGCGCATCCATTTCGCAAGTCGGCTCTTGGCATGGCGCACAGCCAACAAGGTCGTAAAAATTTCTCCCAGCATGGTTTCTTCCCGCGCCCGGCCACCAAAGTCGGAATCAATAGCGGCAATGACGGCGGCTTGGTTTTCCCGCACCATGGCCCCGATCCGCTCCAGACGATCCAGGCGCCGGGCCCAATCCGGGGCGCCATCACGCAGATTAGCGGCCTGCATCGCGCCCAACTGGCCCCGTAATTCGCTTTGGTACACCTGGGTCACCCCGGCTGCATTTCCCACAATGGTCATCGCGCTAGTTCCCGAAAGGTCAACTGACTATAACATGTGTGCCAAGCACCTACGCCATGCTGGGATGCGACACGACGCGCAAACCGCTTTGTTCGAATAATTCTAGGCCTTTCTTGGCCGGCATTAATCCCTAAAACGGCCGACCAGTTGGACCACTGAATTGCACAGGCTACCAAGCTGGTCTGCCTCGTGTGGCGGCATGGTTTCTTGAGTTTGCCCGCCGACTTAAGAGTTTCATGCATTTCACGGTTTATCCAGTCGGACAGAGAAGGGTCGCCGTACGCCTGGTACATAATACTAGTAATGGCCCAATTCCGTCGGGCGATGTTGCGCATCTTGATCCGGCGCATTGGTTCAGGCTTGGTTCGATTAAATCTGTACTGGGGGCCCCATCCAGGCCGCGCATCGGCCCGGGCTTATAAGGCGTTCGGCACCTCGACCGAACTAGCGTTATCGCCACGGGCCTCTTCAGTGCGGCGATCAGGACCGAAGTATTCCTCGGTTACGTTAGAGGGCTTACGATGATTGACGAGAGCTCTGATTTGCTCGCTCAAGTCGTTGGTAGAATAGGGATGCGCAAAAACTCGTTGGCGCCGGAATCAATAATTGCACAGTCCAGACCTAATTCGGCACTCAACTGGCTAATATAATGGGCAGAAATGGATCTTTGCCACAACGGAAACGCCGCACATCGTTGACCAGTATCCCGATGCCATCATTGCGTTCAAGCACCGCGAAATTTGCCAAGTCAAATTGTCGGCCACTCGGGTCCAGCCTCGCATCACCAAGATTTTTGAATTCCTCGATCTTCCAAAAACGATTGTTATTCAGGGTCGACTAGTTTTTCTTGCGCAGACACCGCTTGGCATCGAACAGCAAGACCGGGATGAATACCAGTCATAAACAATCAACCACAAGGCCCCTATGATTAGGCTCCACCGCACAGGGCGCTGTGCCTTTAAACAATTAAAAACAGTTATAAGACATTCAGGAGGGTAGGGGTGCCAATGGGGGAAAATAAATCAATCCCGTAGCAATATCCGGTGCAGGTGTTGCCTCATTTCCCTATTCTAGATTTCTTTTGGAGTATACTGAGCCACTTGACCGGTTCTTAGTTCCTATGCCCAGGCACCCTTGGCAAGGGGATGTAGTGCATCGGCAAAAAACGGAAAATGGCTATATTCCGATCTCTTAAGTGGCCTAGATTCGTTCCACGTCGGCTTCTGAAAAGGACCATTCAGCGGCATTGTTCATTTGTCGCGTGAACAAGGCTTCGGCGGATGCCATGGCGCCATCTTCGCTTTCTGCTGTTACTTTGGCGACCCAATAAAGTTCCCCATCCGCGAGACTCGCCTTTAGGGTTACGTGGTATTTAGCCATGATTAAGTATACTACCGTTGCAGGGGTATCTGACAAAATTTGGCAATACCAGGCAATAGCATTTTCTTTGATGATCTAAAAGCCGGAGATTGCAATGGCCATCTATAAAGGCATTTGTCAAAGTTGGGGGTGCGCCCGAATAGGCGCACCCCAGATTACCGTTTAGCTGGCATGTTAATCGGCGGCTGTTTTGCGGCTGGGAACGCCGCCCCAATGGCCTCTACAGGTTGCCACCCAGAGCGGCATCCGGTCCCGTGTTATCAACAATGTTATCATCGGCGTCGTCAGCCGATGGGACAGGCTCGCCAACGATGGCCTCGGCAATCAGGCCAGCATTGGCGCGTACCTTTTGTTCAATTTCATCCGCGATATCGATATTCTCGGAGAGGAATTGTTTTGCGGTTTCCCGCCCCTGGCCGATCCTCTGCTCGCCATATGAGAACCACGAGCCGGACTTCTCTACCACGCCAGCCTTAACGCCCAGATCCAGCAACTCGCCCGTCTTGGATATACCATGACCGTACATGATATCGAATTCCACCACCTTGAAGGGCGGCGCAACTTTGTTTTTGACCACCTTTACACGGGTCTGATTACCGATAATTTCATCCTTGTCCTTCAAGGCGCCGATGCGGCGAATATCCAAACGCACGGAGGCATAAAATTTCAAGGCATTGCCACCCGACGTGGTCTCTGGACTACCAAACATGACGCCGATTTTCATACGAATTTGATTAATAAAGATGACCATGCAACCGGATTTTGAGATAGAACCGGTCAGTTTGCGCAAGGCCTGGCTCATCAGGCGGGCCTGGAGGCCTACATGAATATCACCCATTTCCCCCTCCAACTCCGCCCGCGGGGTCAATGCGGCTACGGAATCGATCACCAACACATCAATGGCCCCAGAACGGACCAGAGTGTCGGCTATTTCCAAGGCCTGTTCGCCTGTATCTGGCTGCGAAATCAGCAACTCGTCTACATCCACGCCCAGTTTGCGGGCATACGCCGGATCAAGAGCATGTTCGGCATCAATAAAGGCACAGATGCCACCTTTTTTTTGCGCCTCCGCCACCACATGCAAGGTCAGCGTGGTCTTGCCGGAGCTTTCAGGACCATAAACCTCCACCACCCTGCCCTTTGGCAAACCGCCAATACCCAGCGCGATATCCAGCCCCAAGGATCCGGTCGAAATCGACTCAATCTGCACGGCATTGGTATTCTGGCCTAGCTTCATCACCGAACCCTTGCCAAAGGCACGGTCGATATGCGCCAGGGCCTGTTCCAACGCCTTTTCCTTATCCATTTGATTTTGCTCCACCAAGCGTAAATTTCCAGCTGACATAACTTGCTCCCTTATCCCATGATCGCCTCCCGAATTCAAATCGGGGGCCAAGACCTAAACCCAATGATGACAAAAATGTACCGTATTTGTTCTCTTATGGCAATAGTGTCCTAAATAATTGAAATAT
>CAUZBE010000036.1:0-13792 GCA_963577885.1 Alphaproteobacteria bacterium | reverse complement strand
ACAGCTTGACGTTACAATCGTCCCTCAAATGTTGTTCGCAGGACGCGGCTTCACAATTATAGTGCTTGTCGTAATGAAGACGTCCTCATCCTTTCGATTCCTTAAAGTAGAGGCGTAGCGGACAAATCCTAAGTCCGGTTTGCTTGCCGACACCCGACACTCCTTAATTACGACTTGCCCACTCAATCGATCACCAGGCCGCACGGGTATTGGCCAGACCATTTCTTCATGACCGGGCAAACCTAAAGTTGTGTCATGACATAGGAACGACTTATGCATCATTCGAAGCCAAACCAGAGCTGTCAGCCAACCGCTGGAAATGATGCCGCCAAAAACTGTTGCTTGAGCCGCCTGGTCGTCGACGTGGAACGGAAAAGGGTCGTATTTTCTTGAAAACTCTACGATCTCTTCTAGCGTAACGTCGTATGTCCGAGGTCAAATACGTCGCCCACATTGTAGTCTTCAGCATATCGAACGTTCACTTTGCTCATCCTTCATCAGTTACGCTAGTGCTGTTCTCCCCAAATCTGTGCCACTGGGGGGCTCAACATTTTTCATGACAGGCTAATGAGACCCTGTCCATATTTTTCTGGGTTAGGCTTCCAGGTCTGGTCCCTTTTGGTGGAACCCAGATTAGGCCCAATGCAGTGAGGTTTAGGACAATCCTAGATTGCCCCGGTGGTCAGTAAAAGTGGGCGTAGGGCTGGGTTTTGCACGTATGATGCCTAGGATAGCTAAACACGGATCCTGCACAACGGCCAGAGGCCCGGGCACCTGTTTCAACGGTTGAATTAGGTCTACGGCAGACCCAGCCCTTTCAATTGTGCGGGGGCGGTTGCCGAGATTGGGGCTTGGACTGAGTTTTGGCCAAATAGTGGGGGATCAAAGCCGCACCGACGGTTGGGAGATCTCTGTGGTGCATCAAAACGGTCTAAGGTGTACAAGCTTCGAAACACAACCCACGCAGAAACTTGGGGAAAATTCTAGTATTTGTCGTCAATCGCTCCCAAATTCGTGGCCTTGGTTTGGTTGAATTTACCACAATTTATGACGCAGTGATGGGCGCCGCCGGTCATAAGGAGGGGCTGGGCCAGTGTGCAAGCAATTATCTCGCTCCTGGCGGGCGTAGTTTCCATTGGGTCGCACGACGCCGGCGCGCCGGCGTCGTGCCTCGGGGCCGCCCTCCAGGCCGCCCTTCAGACCACGTGCCGCACCGCCCGCCGAAGCGTTGACAAAGGCTCCCGCGGGGCGTATATCCGCGCCGACCTGGGCAGCGGTTGCGGTGCCCCAATTATTGCGCGCGCGCCGCGTTCCTCCTTCGCATTATGGAGGCCCAGAAACGGGGGCGCGCAGGACCGAAAAATGGGCTGATTGATGTTCGCTGTAATCAAGACGGGCGGAAAACAATACCGCGTAAAGCCGGACGACGTGATCCGGATCGAACGCATTGCCGGCGCGGCCGGGGATGAAGTGGCATTCGACAGCGTTCTGATGCTGAGCGCGGAAGGTAATACGACCGTTGGCGCTCCCCTGGTGGTCGGTGCCAAAGTGGTCGGCACGCTGGTGGAACAGGCCCGCGACAAGAAAATCATTGTTTTCAAGAAAAAGCGGCGGAAAAACTATCGCCGGCGCAATGGCCACCGCCAGGAACTAAGCATCGTGCGGATTACCGACATCACCGCCCTGGGCGCCAAGAAGCCAGCGGCCGAAACGGCCGCCAAAAAGACGCCAGCAAAGGCCAAGGCAACCCGCGCCGCCGAGACAGAGACCAAAACAGCAGTGAAAACGGCGGCTAAAACGGCCGCTAAAGTCGCGGATAAGGCTTCCGAGAAAACGGCCGACAAGGCGGAAACGACTAAGACGGCGGCCAAGACAAGAGCCAAACCGGCAACAAAAAAACCGGCGGCAAAAAAGGCTAAGACGAAAGACGACGCTGCCGATAGTGGCGAAAGCTAGGGAGCGGCAGATATGGCGCATAAAAAAGCAGGTGGTAGTTCACGCAACGGCCGGGATACAGCCGGCCGCCGCTTAGGCATCAAGAAATTTGGCGGCGAACGGGTTATTCCCGGCAATATCATCGTGCGCCAGCGTGGCACCAAGTGGAAGCCGGGCGACAACGTGGGCCTGGGCCGGGACCATACTATTTTTGCCTTGATCGAGGGTCAGGTGAGCTTTCGTACCAGGGCCGGCGGCCGAACTTACGTTTCGGTGCAGCCATCGGAGTAGGCGCGCCCGCAAGCGCAGTTTCAAGCGGGGGATGGCTGGCCATCCCCCGCTTTTTGTTTTACGGGACACAGCAACGCCAATTTTGAACTGGCAACTAGGTCATGAAATTCCTCGATCAAGCCAAGATCTATATTCGTAGCGGCAAGGGCGGGCACGGCTGTGTCAGCTTTCGGCGCGAGAAATTTATCGAATATGGCGGCCCCAACGGCGGCAACGGCGGCCGTGGCGGCAATGTGGTGGTTGAGGCGGTGGACAATCTGAACACCTTGATCGACTACCGCTTTCAACAGCATATCAGGGCCAAGAATGGCCGCCCCGGCATGGGCACCTCCCGCACTGGCGCCAGTGGCGATGACGCGCTAGTCAGGGTGCCCGTGGGTACCCAAGTTTTAGATGAAGACCGTGAGCATGTTCTGGCCGATTTGACCACTGCGGGGGAGCGCGTGGTTGTGGCCAGGGGAGGGGCCGGGGGACGCGGCAATGAATCTTTCAAATCATCCACCAATCGGTCCCCGCGCCAGTTCGACCCGGGCGGCGAGGCCGAGGAAATGATTTTGTGGCTGCGTCTGAAACTTATCGCGGATGCCGGCCTGATAGGACTGCCCAATGCCGGCAAGTCGACATTGCTGACCGCTGTCAGCCGGGCCCGCCCGAAAATCGGCGGTTATCCCTTTACCACCCTGTATCCCAACCTGGGCGTCGCCCAGGTCGGCGAAAGGGAAATGGTGCTGGCCGATATTCCCGGCCTAATCGAAGGCGCCCACGAAGGAGCTGGCCTGGGTGACCGTTTTTTGGGCCACGTGGAACGCTGCTGCGCCTTGATCCATCTAGTCGATGGCACGGCCGAGGACGTGGCCGCGGATTACCGCACCGTGCGCGGCGAGCTGGAGGCCTATGACGCCGGGTTGCCGAAAAAGCTGGAACTGGTCTGCCTCAATAAATGCGACGCTTTAAGCGATGAATTGATCACCGCCCGCCGAGCTGAATTGAGCGCCGCCGCCCAGGTCCCGGTGCATGTCATATCCGGCATTGCGGGCAAGGGTTTGCCGGAACTCTTGCGCGAATTGGTCCAGACCATGGAAGCGGGCGCTGCCGCGGGGCCCGTAACGCCCGAAACCGCCCAGGAAACGGCTCTGGAGACAGCGCCTGGGGTCGAGGCAGAGGCGGCGGGCTGGCGGCCATGAGCGACAGGCTGCGCAACGCCAAGCGCCTGGTGATCAAGATCGGCTCCACGCTGCTGGTGGATCAGGAGACGGGCGCGCTGCGCCGTGATTGGCTGGACGCCCTGGCCGACGATGTCGCGGCCTGCCGGGCCCGGGGCCAAGATGTCCTGCTGGTATCCTCCGGCGCCATTGCCCTGGGGCGGCGGAGCCTGGGCCTAGGCGCGAAATCCCTGCGCCTGGAAGACAGCCAGGCGGCGGCAGCAGCGGGACAAATCCGCCTGGCCCATGCCTATCAGGAAAGCCTGGCCCGTCACGTGGTGCCGGTGGCGCAGATCCTGCTGACCAGCGACGATACCGAGCGGCGGCGGCGCTATTTGAACGCGCGCAATACCCTGATCGCCCTGTTGGCCCATGGCTCGGTTCCCGTGGTCAACGAAAACGACACGGTGGCGACGGAAGAAATCCGGTTTGGCGACAATGACCGTCTGGCGGCACGGGTCGCGGCCATGATCGGGGCCGATTGCCTGGTCCTGCTGTCCGATATCGACGGCCTGTACAGCGCGGACCCGCGCCAGGATAGCACGGCGGTGTTCATCGCCGAGGTGGACCGGATCTCCCCGGAAATTGAGGCCATGGCCACAGGCACGGGCAGCCGCGACGGCAGCGGCGGCATGGTGACGAAGTTGCAGGCGGCCCGCCTGGCGGGCCAGGCCGGATGCAGCATGGTTATTGCCGATGGCGGCGCGGCGCATCCCATTGCCCGGCTGGAAAATGGCGGCCGGGGTACCTGGTTCACCACCGCGGCCACGCCGGCCAGCGCCCGCAAGCGCTGGATTGCGGGCAGCCTGCACGCCAAGGGCTCGATTGCCATCGATGCCGGCGCGGCGCGGGCGCTTACGCGGGGCAAAAGCCTGCTGCCGGCGGGCGTGACGGCGGTTGAGGGTGATTTTGAACGCGGCGACGCGGTGACCGTGCGGGGGCCTGATGGCGAGGCCCTGGGGCGCGGTCTGACCGCCTATTCCACGGCGGACGCGCGGCTCATTTTGGGGCACCGCAGCGACGAAATTCAGGCTATTCTAGGCTTTCTCGGGCGAGAAGAAATGATCCACCGGGATGATCTGGTGTTAGGATAGGAACCATGAGTACAGAGGAAAACACGGCGGAAGACCTGCAACGGCAGATGCTGGAACTGGGCGCGGCGGCGCGGGCGGCGGCGACTGTCCTGGCCCAGACCCCGGTCGAGGCAAAGAACCTGGCCCTGCGCGCGGCGGCGGCGGCCCTGCGCGACGGCGGGGCGGCTATTCTGGCGGCTAACGCCACCGACATGGCGGCGGCCGAACAGCGCAACCTGACCCCGGCCCTGCTGGATCGACTTTTATTGACGCCCGAACGTATCGAAGCCATGGCCAAGGGTCTGGAAGCGGTTGCCGAACTGGCCGATCCGGTCGGCGACACTATAGCCGAATGGCAGCGCCCCAACGGTCTGCGTATTGCCCGGGTCCGCGTACCCCTGGGCGTCATCGGCATCATCTATGAATCCCGGCCCAACGTGACGGCGGATGCGGGCACCCTGTGCCTGAAATCGGGTAACGCGGCAATCCTGCGCGGCGGCTCAGAAAGTTTTCATTCCGCCCGCGCCATTCATGACTGCCTGCTGGCGGGTCTGCAGGCGGCGGGCCTGCCCGAGGGAGCGATCCAGTTAGTACCGACGCGGGACCGGGCGGCGGTCGGCATGATGCTGACCATGCCGCAGCATATCGACATTATCGTGCCCCGGGGCGGCCGCGGCCTGATTGAGCGGGTGCAGACTGAAAGCCGGATACCGGTGATTGCCCATCTGGACGGCAATTGCCATGTCTATGTTGACGGATCGGCGGATCTAGAAATGGCCCGGCAAATCTCCTTGAACGCCAAATTGCGCCGTACCGGCATCTGTGGCGCCTCGGAAACGCTGCTGGTGGACCGCCAGTGTGCGGCCTCGCATTTAGCACCTTTGGTCAAGGATCTGCTGGACGCGGGTTGTGAAGTGCGCGGCGATGAATATACCCAAGGGGCGGATCAACGGGTGGTGCCGGCCACTGAGGCCGATTGGGGCACGGAATTTCTCGATAGCATCATCGCCGTGAAGGTCGTGGATGGCCTGGACGCAGCGATCGCGCATATCGAAAATTATGGCTCTCATCATACCGAATGTATCATCGCGGACGACATGCAGACGGCGGAGCGCTTTTTGGCCGAGGTTGATAGCGCCATCGTGCTGCACAACGCCTCGACCCAGTTCGCCGATGGCAGTGAATTCGGCATGGGAGCGGAAATAGGCATTTCAACCAACCGATTGCACGCCCGGGGCCCGGTTGGCGTCGAACAGTTGACCTCCTACAAATATGTCGTGCACGGCCAGGGTCAGGTCCGGCCCTAGGCCAATCGCGCAGAGTTTGCAGCATGGCACGATTGAAAATCGGATTGCTGGGCGGATCATTTAATCCAGCCCATGAGGGTCATCGCCACATCTCTCTGTTGGCCCTGAAACAGTTACAACTGGATCAGGTCTGGTGGCTGGTATCGCCTCAAAACCCACTCAAGGCCGCCACCGGCATGGCGCCTCTGGCCCAACGCCTGGCCGGGACTAGGACCATGGCCATGCATCCGCGCATTCGGGCCAGCGACCTGGAAAGCCGACTGGGCACCCGTTATACGGTAGATACTCTGAGCGCCTTGCAGCGGCGTTGGCCCAGGTCTGCCTTCGTATGGCTGATGGGGGCGGATAATCTGGTGCAATTGCCGCGCTGGCATCGCTGGCGCGAAATCGTCGAAATGGTGCCCATGGCGATATTTAACCGCCCTGGACAGGGGCACCGCGCCCTGGCGGGTGCCGCCGCCGCGCGATTTGCCCGCTCGCGTGTGCGCAACCCGCGCAAATTGGCGGATTCCGCGGCGCCCGCCTGGTGCTTCCTGTTCACTCCGTTGCATCCGGCATCAAGCACCACGATCCGGGCCAACACGACGGTCGAGACCCACTGGAATGAAACCAGCAAAGAAGCATGACATTTTGGCGAAATGTTGCCATAATCGAATATTGATAATGAACCTGGGAAAAAATAGGAGCTATTCACCATAGCAAGCGCAGCAAAAACAAAACAAAAGCCAGCCTACAGCCAAGAATTGCTGGCACTCGTGAATAGTTCTCTCGATGAGGATCAGGCGGAAGATCTGGTCGTCATTAACCTGGACGGTAAATCCTCCATTGCCGACTACATGGTGATCGCCAACGGCCGCTCGGACCGTCACGTGGGGGCCATGGCGGATCATTTGATGCGCCGGGCCAAGGCGATGGTCCGGTGCCGGGCCGAAGGCCTGGCCAAGCGCGACTGGGTGCTGATCGACCTGGGCGACATCATCGTGCATCTGTTTCGCCCGGAAGTCCGGGAATTCTATAATCTGGAAAAAATGTGGTCGATTGAAATGGTGGAGCCAGAACGCGCGGCTATTTAGGGCGGTCCCGGGCCTTGCGCATCACCATCTGCGCCGTGGGACGCGCCCGAAACAGTCCAACATTTGAAATTTGCCAAACCTATTTGCAACGGCTGCCCTGGACGGTGGATATCCGAGAGGTTGAGGTACGCAAGAACCTGACCGGTGAAAAACTGACGTTGGCGGAAGCCGAATCGTTGCGGGCGGTTATGCCGGCCCGTGGCACCCTCATCGCCCTGGACGGCAAGGGCACGGCGCTCTCCAGCGAGGCTTTCGCCATGTATTTGGCCGGCTGGCAGGATGGCGGCATCGCTGACGTGATCTTTGCCATCGGCGGCGCCAACGGACTACACCCTGATTTGTCCCGCGCGGCGGAACTAACTTTGTCCCTGAGCGCCATGACCTGGCCCCATTTGCTGGCTCGCGCGATGTTGGCGGAGCAATTGTACCGGGCCCATACCATACTGACCGGGCATCCCTATCACAGGGCCTGACGATAGCAGTTGCATTCAGCGCAAGCTGCGCCATATTGGGTCCGAATCAACGTTTAACGACTAGATTTTGAGGTTTGGCGTGAAGAACCAGCAGCGCCCTGTCGTACTTTGTATCCTGGATGGCTGGGGTTATCGGGAGGCCACGGCGGACAATGGCATTGCCCTGGCCGCGACCCCGGTCTATGATCAATTTTTAGCGGACGAGCCGCACGCCCTGTTGCAAACGTCCGGCGTCGCGGTTGGTTTACCCCCTGGGCAAATGGGAAATTCCGAGGTCGGCCACCAGAATATAGGTGCCGGGCGCGTGGTGCTGCAAGACCTGCCCCGCATTGAAGCAGCGGTGGCGGACGGCAGCTTGGCGGAAAACCCGCGTCTGGCGGAATTCATCACAAGATTGCGGGCCAGCGGTGGTGTTTGTCATCTCATGGGCCTGTTATCCCCGGGCGGGGTCCATTCGCATCAGGCGCATATAATCGCGCTGGCCGAATTGATAGCGGCCGCTGGCGTGCCCGTCTGGCTGCATTGTTTCATGGATGGCCGGGACACGCCGCCGCGCAGCGGTGCGGGATACCTGGGCGAAGTCCTCGCCGCCATTGCCGAGCGCGACAATATTCGCATCGCTACCGTTTGCGGCCGTTATTACGCCATGGACCGGGATCAGCGATGGGAGCGCGTAAGTCAAGCCTATGATACCCTGGTCGAGGGCCAAGGCGTAGCAGCGCGCGCGGCGGGGAGCTTGACCGTGGCTGACGCCGGGGATGCGATCCAGGCATCCTACGCGCAAGGTATACATGACGAATTCGTTTTGCCTGCCAGCATCGATGGTTATGCGGGGATGGCGGACGGCGACGGCCTGCTAATGGCCAATTTCCGCGCTGACCGGGCCCGGGAAATCCTCACCGCCCTGGTCGATCCGGCATTTTCTGGCTTTGCCCGCGGCCGCGTGGCCCATTTCGCCGACCAGCTTGGCATGATCAGCTACTCCACCTCCCTGGACGCCAGAATTGGATTTCTGTTTCCACCCGTGCCGGTACGCCAAACCTTGGGCGAAGTCGTGGCGGAGGCGGGTTTGCGGCAGCTGCGTATAGCCGAGACCGAGAAATACGCTCACGTGACGTTTTTCCTGAACGGCGGCGAAGAGGCGGTCTTCGCGGGTGAGGACCGGATCATGGTGCCGTCGCTAAAGGTCGCGACCTACGACCTGGCGCCCGAAATGTCCGCCGGCGAAGTGACCGAAAAGCTGGTCGGCGCCATCAATGGAGGTGAATATGACCTGATCGTTGTGAACTATGCCAATCCCGATATGGTTGGCCATACGGGCAAGCTGGCTGCGGCGCGCCAGGCCGTGGAGATGATCGACCGTTGCCTGGGCCGTCTGGGCGAAACCCTGCGTGGCGTGAACGGTTGCATGCTGATCACCGCCGACCACGGCAATATCGAACTGATGCGCAATCCAGAGAATAATGGTGAGCATACGGCGCACACGACGGGCCCGGTGCCAGCGATACTGGTGAATGGCCCGGTCGGCCAGAAGCATATGCGGGATGGCTCTCTGGCTGATTTGGCGCCGACGGTTTTGGCCTTGATGGGATTGCCGCAGCCAGCCGAGATGACCGGCCAAAACTTGCTGGCGCCGTCGGACCAGCCATCGCAAACGGCCTCAACTCGGACCGGCCCGGCGAGATAAAATGGCTAAATCAGCGACATTATTTTTGATGATTACCGCGTCACTGCTCTGTGGCGCCTTACCGGCCTTGGCAGACGACCGTCAGGATGTGCAGCGAAAAATAGAAGAAACCGAAAAATCGATCGCAGCAGGCCAGGCGCAGCAACGCGTGCTTTCCAGTCAAGCCCGAACGGCCCGCGACCGGGTAGATGGGTTGCGTATTCGCGCCGCCATTGCCGCGCACGGGGCACAACAGGAAGAAGCGGCACTGAGCGCGACCGAAGAGCGTCTGGCGGTGCTGCTGCGTCAGGATAAGGATTATCGTCACCGTCTTGGCCGGATACGGGAAGGCATGGCGCGTTCGATCACCGCACTGATCCGCATGGAGCGTCAACCTGCCGCCGCTTTTCTGGCGGCGCCGGGGACGATACTGGATACCGCCCGTGGCGGCCGCTTGCTGGGCGCTACCCTGCCGCTCTTACGCGCAAACGCGGAGGAAGTTAGCGAACTGTTGGCGGCGGCCGGCAAGGTTCGGGGTGAATTGAGCGGCGAGCAACAGCATCATTTGGAGGCAGTGGCGGCATTAACCGGGCGGCGCCAGGAATTACAGGCTTTGCTACAGGAACAGGCCAGGTCCGAACAACAGCTGCGGCAGGCCGGCGCGACCGAGGGCAAACGGTTGGCGACACTGGCTGCCAAGGCAGGCAATCTTCGCGCCTTGATGCAACGCCTGAGACTGGATGAACAACGGCGCCGCGATCAGGAAGAGCCGATTGCAGTCCAGGCCGCTGACCAGGAGACCATCCGAAAAGCCGCGGAGCAGACCGAGGAACGGCGGCACAAATTCGCCGCTGACATGGCCCGCGCCCTGTCCGCCCCAAAAGCAAATAAAGGGGGCGGCAAAAACAGGCAAGACACGCAGGCGAAGCGTCAACGCCTGGCAATAGCGCCGAGGCAGGTGCCGTTTTCCAAAATCCGCGGCCGTCTGCGTCTGCCCGCCAAAGGCAAGCGGATCGGACAGTTTGGCAAAAGTTCTCGATTTGGCCCGCGGGCGCAAGGGATCACCCTGCGAACTCGGCAAGAGGCTCAGGTCGTGGTACCCTATAATGGGCAGGTAGTTTTCGCTGGACCATTTCGGGATTATGGCCTGATGTTGATCATTTCCTATGGCGAGGGATACCATACTTTGCTGGCTGGCCTTGCGGTGCTGCAGGCGGTTGTTGGTCAATCGTTATTGACTGGTGAACCGATCGGACGCATGGGCGGAGACGACAAACGGTCTTTGTATATCGAAATACGGCACCAAGGGGTTGCGATCAACCCGAGCCCCTGGTGGTCGAGTGGACGCAAAAGGGCAAGTGGATGATGAAGCGATGGGCCGGGGTAAGGACAGGGGTGCTGTTGACCGCTGGCGCACTATTGGCGCTGCCCGTAGTAGCACGGGCGGCGGATGACGGTATTTATCGGCAATTAAACCTGTTCGGCGACGTGTTGGAGCAGATCCGCGCCGGCTACGTCGAGGAAGTAAATGGTCCTGAATTGATACAAGCCGCCATCACCGGCATGCTGCGGTCTCTGGATCCGCATTCCTCCTATATGCCGCCCAAGGCGTACAACGAAATGCGGGAACAGATCAAAGGCGAGTTTGGCGGCCTTGGTATTGAAGTGACCATGGAAAACGGGGTGGTAAAAGTCGTCTCACCCATCGACGATACGCCCGCGGCGCGGGCCGGATTGCAGGCCGGCGACTATATCACCCATTTTGACTATACGCCGGTGATGGGCATGTCCCTAACCGATGCGGTGAAGAAAATGCGTGGCCCCGTGAATTCGGAAATTCGGCTGACCGTGGCTCGGCCTGGGCAAGAAAAGCCGTTCGATGTGAAAGTGGTACGCGACGTTATTCGGGTACAATCGGTCCGCTCCCGTCTCGAGGGTGATATGATCTATGTCCGCATCACATCGTTCACGGAACAGACCAACGGCGGGCTGGAAGCTGCCATGGCCAAGCAAAAGGCAGAATTAGGCAGCCGCTTCAAAGGCGTGGTACTGGATTTACGCAACAATCCGGGTGGCGCCCTGGATCAGGCTATTGCTGTTTCCGATGGCTTTTTGAACCAAGGCGAGATTGTTTCCACCAGAGGCCGTCGACCGGAAGAAACCCACCGCTATAACGCCAAAAAGGGCGACTTGGCTGAAGGCCTGCCGGTGGCAATTCTGATTAACGGCGGCTCCGCGTCCGCCTCAGAAATTGTTGCCGGCGCGCTGCAGGATCATCAACGCGCCCTAATAATTGGCACCAAGTCATTCGGCAAAGGTTCGGTGCAGAGCATCATCCCGCTGCAGGGCCATGGCGCCATCCGGTTGACCACGGCGCGCTATTACACTCCTTCCGGCACCTCCATCCAGGCTAAGGGTATCGCGCCGGACGTCCTGGTAGAACAAGTGCGGGTAGAGGCGCCAAAAAATGTCCGCCGCCGCAGCGAAGCGGATTTGCCAAAGCATCTAGAGGCGGAAGACCAGAAAGCCGCGGCAAAGTCGGCTGAAGACGCTGGCATCGACAAAAAGGCCGAAAAGCCGCGCGATTATCAGTTGAGCTATGCGCTAGATCTGTTGCGCGGCATGGCATTGTTGCAATACCGAAACAGCGAATGATACGAGAGCAATTCCGGGTCAATAAGAACCGATTGTTGGGTCAAAGGGTATGGAAAATTTGCTCTTTTCTAAGAGATCTGAGCAGATGCCCGATCCGGGATTGAGGTAGCGTGGCCAAGACACCACGAGACGATAAGCAGGCAAGCGCACGAGCAGTCAAATTCCGACGCCCAGCGCCCAGCGCGCTGGCGGTGGTGGTGTTCCTTTTGCTGGCCAGTACGGCCGGTTTGGCGGCGTGGCTGAACCATCGTTATGAGCCGCCCGTTATAACGGCCGGAACGATGGAACTGGTGTTGCCCATCGATCTAACCAAGGAAGGTCACGGACAAAAAGCGGCCCCAAAACTAGCCGCCAGGCCCGATGTAAAACAATCAGATGAAGTAATGCCCCCCGCGAGGCAACAGCTGAAAGGACCGGCAACGGCAAATAGCGGTGAAATAGCATCCCAGCCTGAATCCCATGCCCAAGTCCCTGGGCCCAGATTAATGAACTCAAAGCCAAAGCTGGAAACCGACAGCCCGGCGGCCGCGCCTGCAGGGCAGCCGGCGACGGCGGCCCACCCTCCCGGCCCCCAGCCGGAGCCCCAGGTCCAACTAGGCAACGCGCCTGGGGCGGAAGCGGTCAGGCTGGCCGGCGCGGCGCAAACCGGTCGAGACGGCAAAATGGCCCAGGGCGGCTTGCGTCCCGCACCTGATCCGGCCCTGATCAAATCTACAGACGATGGCCCCTTGCCCGTGGTGGCGCCCGATGGACGGACGCCTTTACAGGTCTATGCCCGCCCCTACAGGGCCACGGGGCGGCCGCGTATTGCCGTGGTTATTGGCAGCCTTGGCCTCAGTCAGGCAACAACCCTGGCAGCAATTCAACAGTTGCCGGGCGGCGTGACGCTGGCTTTCGCGCCCTATGGCCGCAATTTGCAGGATTACGTCAATCAGGCCCGCGCGGCCGGCCATGAAGTGTTGCTGCAGGTGCCCATGGAACCCATGGATTATCCCACCAATGATCCCGGGCCTCACACCCTGCTGACCAGCTTGACCATCAATAATAATCTGAAACGGCTGGATTGGTTGTTCGGCCGCTTTGCCGGATATGTCGGCGTGGTCAATTTCATGGGTGGCCGTTTTACCTCGGCCGAATCCCATGTCCGGCCCATTCTGGAAGCCATCCGGGACCGCGGCTTGATGTTCCTTTACACTCGCGCCTCGTCCTCCATCGCAGCGGGCAGCGTCGTGGGCAAGACCGGCCTGCACATCGCTGCGAGCGACCGGGTGGTGGACGCGATTGCCTCACGCGACGCCATCGACGCCAGATTACTGGAATTGGAACGCCTGGCCACCGCCAGCGGAGGCGCCATTGGCATCGGATTTCCCTATCCGGTGACCATTGAACGGCTGACGCAATGGACCCGCACTATGGGTGACCGGGGCTATGACCTCGTTCCGGTCTCGGCCCTTGCGGATTATCAAGAGGCGTCGCCTTGATCCCCTTTTCCGAAAGACCCTACCGGCCCTGTGTCGGGATCATGTTGATTAACAAGGACGGCTTGGTCCTGATCGCCCAGCGTATCGACCAAAGGGCCGAAGCCTGGCAGATGCCCCAAGGTGGGGTCGAGGATGACGAAACGCCGAGCCAGGCGGCCATGCGTGAATTGGAAGAAGAGATCGGCACCAACCGCGCCGAAATCATCGCCGAGAGCGAGGATTGGATACCATATGATTTACCGCGCGATCTGGCCGACAAAGTTTGGCGTGGGCGCTTTCGCGGCCAGACCCAGAAATGGTTTGCCATGCGGTTTCTAGGCAAGGACGAGGATATAAATCTGGCGACGGCGGAGCCGGAATTCGATGCCTGGAAATGGACTCCGTTGGCGAACCTCACGGATGTGGCCGCACATTTCAAGCGCGAGAACTACCGGCAGGTCGTGGACATATTTTACCACCTGGTCGTCTAGAACCAATTCGATGTTCATCGAATTGGGTCTAGACTTTTTCGTTCGCGCCAGCGCAAAAAAGCGCGCGGCTGCACTGGAGCCGCGCACAAGCGCAGGGCCGCCGTCGCGGCCTGGATTGCCTACTTCGATATCGAATTTGGTCTAATGTCTAGGAACAAAACCTTCA
>CAUZBE010000035.1:0-13866 GCA_963577885.1 Alphaproteobacteria bacterium | reverse complement strand
CGATGAATACCCAGGCGGCCAGGAACTTGCCGACCACCGCAGACCAGACCGATAGCGGCAGGGTCAACAGCAATTCGATAGAGCCGGACTTGCGCTCTTCCGCCCATAGGCGCATGGCGATAGCCGGCACCAGGAATAGGTACAGCCACGGATGGAAGTTGAAGAATGGCTTTAGATCGGCCTGCCCGCGAAGGAAAAAACTGCCCAGGTAAAAGGTGAAGATGCCGGTCAGAAATAGAAATATCACGATGAAAATATACGCCAGCGGGGTATTGAAATAACCCCTCAACTCGCGTCGGAAAACGGCCCACGTAGCAGCCATTATGCGGCCTCCCCCCGGCCGCTTTCCGGCTCGCTTGCCCGGTCGTTTTGGGGTCGGGCCCGGGTGATATTACGAAAGACCTCATCCAGGCGGGGTTGCTCCACCGCCAGGAGAGAGGTCGACCAACTCCGTTTCTTAACCAGTTCGGCAACCTCCGCCACGATGGATTGGCCGTCCTTCGGGTAGGCCCGAAAACGTCCTCCTTGTATCTCTTCAACCTGGGACACGTTGGCCATGGCTTCCAGGGCTTCGGCCACGCCGTCGTCCTGACTGTCGATCAGGACGGCGTTGTGGAAGGGTGACTGGCGCTCTAATTCTGCGGGCGTGCCGTCGGCGAGGATCCTGCCGTCGGCGATGATCATGGCCCGGTTACAAACCGCATCGACTTCTTCCAGAATGTGGGTCGATATGATGATCGCCTTCTCTTTCGCCATGTCGGCGATCAGGCTCCGCACTTCATGTTTCTGGTTCGGGTCCAGGCCGTCAGTCGGCTCGTCCAGCACCAGAACGGGTGGATCATGCAGGATCGCCTGGGCTAGGCCAACCCGCCGTTTAAAGCCCTTGGACAAGGTTTCGATGGGCTGTTCCAGGACCGCTTCCAAATGCACGTTGGCGATGACGTAGTCCAGGCGCCGCTGGCGGGTCGCGTTATCTAGGCGGCGTACATCGGCGACAAAGTTTAAAAAGCTGATCGGCGTCATATCCGGATAGGCCGGCGCGCCTTCTGGCAGATAGCCGATCTGGGTCTTTGCGGCGATGGGATGAGCATCCATATTGTGGCCCGCCACCCGGACCGAGCCTGCGGTCGGCGTCATAAAGCCGGTAATCATCTTCATGGTCGTGGATTTGCCCGCCCCGTTGGGCCCTAAAAACCCCAGAACCTGACCCTTTGGAACCTTAAAGCTGACCCCATCCACGGCGGTCAGGTGACCAAAGGTTTTGACCAGACCCTCGACCTCTATCATCCAATCCATAGACGTTTCGCCTCTTTCGGCCAGAATTTATCTGGTGGGTTATTTTCGGGTAATTTCGGTCCGTTAAATAGTCGCTCCGCAGGGAACCTTCAAGAGTATTTGCGCGGGCCGGCATTTGCCTTGTAGATTAATTGCCATTCAGCCAGTGGGAATTATTTTGGAGTGGTCTGTGGCAGCCCCTACTAAACGGCCCGAAACCAGGCAACGGGTGGTGTCACCCTGCGCCGGGGTTTGCATTTTGCATACGGAAACTAAATTTTGCCTGGGCTGCTACCGCACTATCGATGAGATAGCCGGTTGGCAGCAGATGAGCGCGGATAGACAGCATGCCGTCATGGCCGAACTAACCCAGCGCCGCGCCGCCGACCGGGCCAAGTGACTGCGTCTTAGTATTTTGGCTGCCTGGAACTTTGCCCGGTAAACTGCATCAGCCAGATGCCGCCCAGAACCAGGGCACCGCCCAGCAATTGCACCGGGCCCATGCCTTCGCCGAACAGCAGATAGGCCGCAGTGATGGAGACCAGGGGTTGAGTATTCGTGACCATGGCTGATTTCATAGCGCCGATGAAGGTAATTGCCAAAAAATAGCTTGGGACAGAGGCGGCTTGCAGCAACACCACCGCCCAAAGGCCGCCCCAGCCGGAGCCGCTTGTTGGCCAGGCGATGCCCCCAAATGCCAGGCACAGCGCCAACAGCACGGCGCCGGCAACTAGGGCCATGTGGGTGATGACGACCATGGCGTCGTATTGGCCCATACGCCGGACCAGCCAGATCGCATTCCAGGCCGCCGCCACGCCCGCGCCCAGGGCCAGGACGACACCGCGAAGGTCGACCACGTGTAGGGAAACGCCCAACATCAGGGCGAGGCCGAGAAAGGCGGCGGCGATGGCGATTAGGTTGCGGAGAGTGACCCGTTCGCGTGCCACCACTATATTTAACACCGCGATCATAGGCGGATAGGTGAAAAACAACAGCACTGCCAGCCCGACTGGGATAAATTCTACAGCGCCCACATGGCCGTAAAACATCATGGCCATCAGCACGCCTAGCCCGGCGCAATGGCCCCAGGCCCGCCGGGGCAAGGCCAGGGAACGGCCACTGAGGAGGCAAAACAGCGGCAAGCCTACAGCCACTAGGCTGGCCCGCGTCGCGGCCACGGTGATGCCGTTGCTGCCCCCTTCATAAGCATAGCGGGACAACGCCACGGCCAGGCCCAGGCCAATCGCTGAGATTACGGCCAGGGTGGTGCCAAGGGCCCGGGGGCGGGCGTCAGGTGACTGGCTGCATTCGTCAGACAAGGGTGCCGGCCCCCAGGATCCAGCCTTCCTCGCCCCCGATCAGGGCCCGGTCGGTCTGGCTCAGGCTATCGGGGCCAGCTAGATCTCCGGCCAGCTCGCCGCGCCTATCACGGCCGGCCAGATAGCGGGCAATGGTTTCGACCTGTACCGCATCCTTGACCTCTCCCGCTCTCGCCTTGATCCTTAGGATCGAGGGATAGACCTCCGCCAGGATAATTTGCCATGTGTCATTGGTATCAGGCGGTCCCAGGCCGGTTTCAAAGGGCCAAACCAACGTCTTTAGGGTTAAATCCGGATCGTCGCGCAGGGCCTTCAATACGGGGATGCCAACCAGGGCTTGGCTGCCGACGGATCCGGTGGTGTATAGCTTCCAACAAGGTTGGCTGCGCGGCATCCAGGCCTCGCACCGGCGGCGTTCCGGCGTTATGTCGTCATAGGCGCGGATCTTGCGCATCGACAGGTTGGCGGTTTGCCGGTGAGAGGGACAGCCCCAGAATGGGAAGGGTCCCCCAGAAATGCGTTGGTTTAAAGCCGCCGCGACTTCAAAGCGGTTATTCCCGTTATCTGCGCCGTCCTGGATCATGGCGTCCAAGCCATCCCAGACCGCGCGCCACGACGGCCCGGAAAACCCGGCCGCGTGGGCAAAGCCGGCCGGGTAGCCGTTGGGGAAATCAAAGCCAGCTAAGACGCGTTGCCCGGCGGCGGCCAGGTCTTTCAGAATGTCCGCGATCTCGCCGCGGGCCTGCCAGCGTGTTGAGGGATTAGACAGATGTCGCCGACTTAGGCCACGGCTGCTTCGCTGCAGTAAACAATACCAGATGCTGTCAGCGCCCTGCTTGGGCGTGGCATTGGCGCTCCAATCCACGATCAAATAGGCGTCGAAGATGCTGTGGGTCATCTCTAGGGGTGCATAATATTGACGGGCTAATTCGTCAGCGTCTCGAACGTGGTCGGTGCTTGTCGGCGCACTCGAAAGCCATCCCGCTCTATTTCCAGGACCGCCATGCCCCGCTGCGCCACGCCATCGGCGCCGAAGCGAAAGATGCCGTCGCTGCCGACAAAGCCGTCTGGGTTGGCGATGGCGCGGTTTGAGAAATCCGGGCCACCCGCTTCCTGGGCCAGAACGGCGGCGAGGGCCGTGGCGTCATAGGCTAACGAGGCCAGGCGAGGGGGGGCGTGGCCAAACATCGTCTGGTAACGGCCGCGAAAATCAGCCACCGCCGTCCGGTCCGCACCGGCGAACCAGCCTCCCAATAGGGCTGGCTCCAAGCGGACTTTAGCGTCGTCCCAGCGGCCGGTGCCCAACACGCGGATTTCCGCTGTGTCGATATCATAATAGGGCAGTAACGGAGCCAGAGATTTCAATAATTCGCCGCCCTCGGGCAGCAAGACCGCATCGTAATCCAGATCGCCCAGGGTGTCGTATTTTTTTAATAATTTCAGCGACCGCTGGGCCGCCTTCCCCCCGCGTTCCTGCAACGTCTTGCGCCGCGCCAGCAGCGCCTGGCGGCGGCGACCATAGTGGGCCAGGCGCTTGACCGATTTATCCAGGTCTTCCCCGGTGGGGGAATAGAATTCCGCCTGGGCCAACGCCGCGCCATGGCGCAGGACGGCCTCGCGCGCAGCCTCCAGGACGGCCAGACCATAGGGATCGTTGGGCGCCAGCACCGCGAAGCGTTTCAAACCGCGCGCGGCAGCGAAGCTGATTACCGCGTCAACCTCTTGGATTGGGGTAAAGCTCAACAAATAGACGCCATTGCCCGCAACCCGCCGATCTGATGAAAAGGCGATCATCGGCAGGCCGCTGGCGCGGGTGATGGCGGCGATTGCCTGCACAGAGGTATTGAACAGCGGGCCGAGAATGATTTCCGCCCCTTCACCGACCAGCTCCGTGGCGGCGCGGCGGGCCCCTTCTGGCGTACCGCCCGTATCCCGGGGCATCAAGAGTAGACGTTTGCCACCAATATCAAATAGCGCCAGCATAGCCGCATTCAACATGGCGCGGCCCAGTCCCGCGGCTTGACCGGGGCCGCTTAGGGGCAGCAATAGTCCCACGCGGGTGGGTTGGCCTTCGACGCCGGACGGCGGCCGCAGGACTGGCGCGGCCTGCATCACCACGCTTTGGCGCACCGGTACCGGGCGCACCATGGGCGCCGGTGTTCCGTTCGGCCTGGTTAGCACCTCAGCGATTTGTTTTCGTGCGGTTGTCTTTTTCGTTTCAGCCTTTGGGGTCGCTACTGGCACACTGTTTTGCGGAAAGATAGGCGTTTGGGCACAGCCTAGTAGCACGGTAGGAATTAACAGGTATGCGACCAAGACAAGGGTCCGGCGGCAAAACCAATGATGGATCGGCGAAGAGTGCAAGCGCTTCGTCCTCTGTTGAATTTGTGCGGGCATCTGCTCAAACTTCCGACGACGGTGTCCAATCTAGTGCGCCTGCCACGGGCGGTAAAGCCGTGCCCGTAGTCTTTGCGCCGGGCCTTTACGTGGTTGCCACCCCCATTGGCAACGCGCGCGATATCACCTTGCGGGCTCTGGATCTGTTGCGGGGAGCCGATATCATCGCCTGCGAGGATACCCGGGTTACGCGGAAATTGTTAATCATCCATAACATTGACTGCCTCACCATGGCCTATCACGACCACAACGCCGCCCGCGTCCGGCCGCGCCTCATGGAACGCCTGATAAAGGGCGAAATTGTGGCCCTTGTCAGTGATGCGGGCACGCCCTTAATTTCAGATCCCGGCTACCGCCTGGTCAAAGAGGCGCGTAAGGCCGGCATCAGCGTGACCGCCCTGCCGGGCGCGTCCGCCCCCCTGGCCGCCTTGGCCAGCGCCGGTCTGCCGACCGACAGGTTTCTGTTCGTGGGTTTTCTGCCGCCGAAAAGCGTGGCCCGCCGCCGGACGCTAAATGAACTGGCAGGGTTGTCCGCGACCTTGGTTTTTTTCGAATCGACTTCCCGTCTTGCCGCATCCTTAGCTGACATGACCGCCGAACTGGGCTCGCGCGAAGCTGCGGTGCTTCGCGAACTGACCAAGAAATTTGAAGAAGCCCGTCACGGCATTTTGCCTGATCTGGCCCGACACTATCAGACCGAGGGGCCGCCAAAGGGCGAAATTGTTGTGCTGGTGGGGCCTCCCGACCGACGGGCGGCCGTAGTGGACGAAGCGGAAATTGATGTCTTGCTGCTGGCCGCGTTGGACCAAGGCAGTGTCAAGGATGCCGCGGCCGCCCTGGCCGAAAGTACGGGCCTGCCGCGCCGGGCCCTTTACAACCGGGCGCTGGTCTTGCGCGGCGGCACAGATGATGATTCGCACGCCAGTGCAGGGGATTACCTGCGCTTACGCGCGGAGGATGAATAGACTTGCCCATGGCCGGGGCTAACGAAGCGGTGCAAAAGCCACGTCTGAGGGCGTATTGTGCCGGACGCAAAGCAGAAATGATTGCCGCGGTATTATTGCGCCTGAAGGGCTCTCGCATTTTGGCCCGAGATTATCGTGCAGGCGTCGGTGAATTAGATATAATGGCCCGGTAGGGCCAATTGTTGGTGGTCGTTGAGGTGAAGCGGCGGCGCGACGTGGCTACGGCCTTGGCGGTGGTAACCACGCGCCAGCAACGGCGCATCGCCCGCGCGGCGGAAGCTTTCATGGCCCGGAATTCGGGACTTGGTGAATTGGATGCTAGATTCGATGTCATCGTGGCACTGCCCCATCGCCCGCCAAAGGGTATAAAAGATGCGTGGCGGCTCTAATGGGCTGTGGTTGAAAATATGATCTGGCGGAAACCTGTGGAGTCTGGGGAATTGGAAAAGGTGTCGTGATGAAAACGTGGGCTGGGAAAATTTGCCTGAGCATGGCCTTGGCCGCACTGGTGGGTAGTCTGGGCGGCTGCACCTCGATGGTGATCGGGACCGGGGCCACGTTCGGGCTGGCGGCGGCGCAGGAACGCTCGGTGGGTCAAGCCGTGGATGATGTCGCCATTCTTGCGGAGATTAATCATTATCTGTTGCAGCGTTCAGAGATCTTGTTCGCCAGGGTTGATATAGAGGTGATAGAAGGCCGGGTGCTATTGACGGGCAATGTGAAAAAACCCGAAGACCGAGCCGAAGTCACCCGCATGGCCTGGCAGGCCAAGGGCGTGCGTGAGGTTCTGAACGAGCTGGAAATCAACGACCAGAGCACGCTCCGCGACTATGCTAAGGACGTTTGGATAACCTCCCAGTTAAAGATCAAGTTGCTGGGCGACACGGATATCTCGGCGGTTAATTATTCCGTCGATACCTTGAACGGCGTGGTCTACCTGTTCGGCATCGCGCAGTCCCAGGAAGAACTGGACCGCGCGACCGGACATGCCCGCAATATCAGCGGCGTGGCCAAGGTGGTTAGCCACGTGGTGTTGAAAGACGACCCAAAGCGGAAATCATAAACGGCGCCTGCCGCTGGGTGGCGCACCCTAGCAGCCTGGAGGAGCAGCCATGAGCCTTGCCGTGGCCATACAGATGGACGCGATCGAGCCCATCGATATTAATGCCGATAGCACCTTTGGCCTGGCCGAGGAGGCGCAGCGCCGTGGGCATCGTCTGTACCATTACCTTGTCCGGGATCTGAGCCTGAAAACGGGGCGGGTGATGGCCTGGGGCCGGACCTTGGAAGTGCGCCGCGAGATAGGCAATCATGCCAGCATGGGCTCGCTCCAGGAACTAGATCTGGCTCAGATGGACGTCGTCCTGATGCGTCAGGATCCACCCTTCGATATGGCCTATATCACGGCGACCCATGTGCTGGAACATATCCATCCCAAGACCCTGGTCGTCAACGATCCTGCCAGTGTGCGGAACGCACCGGAAAAGCTGTTCGTGACCCATTTCCCCGACTTGATGCCCCCGACCCTGATCACCGCCAATGGGGATGAGATAAAAGCCTTTCGCGAGGCGCATGGGGATATCATCATCAAGCCGTTGTTCGGCAATGGTGGCGCCGGGGTCTTTCATATTCAGCCCGGCGATGAGAACCTCTCCGCCCTGATCGAAATGTTTACCGAACGCTCACGTGAACCCATTATAGCGCAGGGCTATCTGCCAGCAGTACGACTTGGGGACAAACGGATCATCCTGGTCGATGGCGAGGCGGTGGGCGCCATCAATCGGGTACCGGCGGAGGGTGAGGCGCGCTCGAACATGCATGTGGGCGGCACGCCGCTGAAAAGTGAATTGACCGAACGCGATTGGGAAATTTGCCGCGCCATCGGGCCGGTTCTAAAGGAACAGGGCTTGATTTTTGTCGGCATCGACGTGATCGGCGACTATCTGACGGAAATCAACGTCACCTCACCCACGGGCATTCAGGAATGCGGCCGCTTTGACGGCACCAATCTGGCCGGCCCCATCTGGGACGCCATCGAACGCCGGCTCTAGGCTATTTTCGAATTAATGAGACCCACACTACACGATACTGCGTCATCCTCGGGCGTAGCGAAACGGAGACCCGGGGATCCAGAGCTGCAAACGCCAGAGTTTGTTGCCCTGGATTGTAGGTCCAAGCCCGACAATGACGATAAACAGGCTGTCTGTCGTGTCGTGTGCGGCAGGCATATTAATGTTGTCCGAATTTTTCACAGACAACTAATTAGAAATAGGCGCTTAACCGCGCGATCAAAACATCGTCGTTTTTGATCCCGGCTAGAGCGTCACGGGCATTGATATGCGTGAAGACGCGTGCTTCCGGGGTTAGTTTTGCCCTGTTTTTCAACCGCCGTTCCGCTTCGAGTAGTAAAATGGTGGGCCGGGTCGAACGATCGACCAACGCCCCGGCCAGCAGGGCGGTGGCTACTGCTTGCTGGGCGCTAACTACCGAAGGCTCCAAAGGTCGGGGGTATCCGGTCGCCGTGTACTACACCATAAAGGCTGTGCCCTGGGCTGCCAAGCTGGCCAGATTTTCCCAAAACGGTTCCATATTCCGGGTCTAGAAATCAAAGCCGTCGCCTCCTTCGCCGCGCAATGCGACCTGATAGGGCTTGCCACCATGGGGATTGATGACCAGGGCATGCCCCATGGCCAACCGTTGCGCGAACCAGCCGGCATAAAAGACCAGTATATCAGTACGGTATGAGGCCGATACGTTCATGAATGACCCTTGAAATGCGATGAAAACACCGACCGGGCAAAATTATCGTGTCAAGATACACAAGATAATGCCAGTTTCTGTTCATATTTCCGGTGTTTGCGAGGTTGCGCACCGATTATCCCGGACCTATATATCTCGCATGCGTGACGCGAAGTGTCGTCACGTCGTAATCATCGACAACGGGGATCCAGGCGGTGCCTTAAGGGGCCACCATCGATCTGCCAACAGAGGATAGTTAGACATGGGTAAGGTAATAGGCATTGATCTTGGTACCACCAACTCCTGCGTCGCATTGATGGAGGGTGGTGAGGGCAAGGTCATTGAGAATGCAGAAGGTACACGGACGACGCCGTCCATCGTAGCTTTTACCGAGGGTGACGACGGCGAAATGCTGGTGGGTCAGCCCGCAAAACGGCAGGCCGTGACGAACCCGGACGGCACCTTATTCTCCATTAAGCGTCTGATTGGCCGCAGCTTTGACGGCGATGCGGTCACGGAAATGCGCAAGACAGTGCCTTTCGAGATTGCTAAGACCGATAACGGCGATGCCTGGGTTGCCGTCAAGGGCGATAAATATGCCCCTAGTCAGATCAGCGCCTTCGTCCTGCAAAAGATGAAGGAAACGGCCGAGACGTATTTGGGTGAAACCGTCGATCAGGCGGTGATCACGGTACCGGCTTATTTCAACGATTCCCAACGCCAGGCGACCAAGGACGCGGGCAAGATTGCCGGCTTGGAAGTTCTGCGCATTATCAACGAGCCGACGGCGGCGGCGTTAGCCTATGGCCTGGACAAGCAGGGTGATGGCAAGACTATCGCCGTATATGATCTGGGCGGCGGCACCTTCGACATCTCGATCCTGGAAATTGGCGAAGGGGTGTTTGAAGTCAAATCCACCAACGGTGACACTTTCTTGGGCGGCGAGGATTTTGACCTTGTGGTAGTCAATTATTTGGCCGATGAATTCAAAAAAGAAAGCGGGATTGACCTACGGTCCGACAAACTGGCCCTGCAGCGCTTAAAAGAGGCGGCGGAAAAGGCCAAGATAGAATTGTCTTCCGCTGTTCAGACGGAGGTCAATTTGCCCTTCATCACCGCCGATAAGAGTGGGCCGAAGCATCTGACCATGAAATTGACCCGGGCCAAATTGGAAGCCCTCGTGGATGATTTGATCCAGCGCACCCTGCCCCCCTTGAAGGCCGCGTTGAAGGATGCGTCCATGAGCGCCGGCGAAATTGACGAAGTCGTGTTGGTCGGCGGCATGACCCGGATGCCCAAGGTTATGGAATCCGTCAAAACATTCTTTGGCCGCGAGCCGCACAAGGGCGTCAACCCGGATGAAGTGGTAGCGCTGGGCGCCGCTATTCAGGCCGGCGTTTTGCAAGGCGATGTCAAGGATGTCTTGCTGCTGGATGTCACGCCGCTGTCTCTTGGTATTGAAACCCTGGGCGGCGTCTTCTCGAAACTGATCGAACGCAACACCACGATCCCGACCAAGAAGAGCCAGACTTTCTCGACCGCCGAAGACGGCCAATCCGCCGTGACGATCCGGGTTTTCCAGGGCGAACGTGAAATGGCCGCCGATAATAAGTTGCTGGGCCAATTTGATCTAGTCGGTCTGCCGGCAGCGCCCCGTGGCGTGCCGCAAATCGAAGTGACCTTCGATATTGACGCCAATGGCATCGTGAATGTCTCCGCCAAGGATAAGGCGACTGGCAAGGAACAGCAGATCCGCATCCAGGCGTCGGGCGGTCTGTCCGATAGCGAGGTCGAAACGATGGTGCAGGACGCCGAGTCCTATGCCGAAGACGATAAAAAGCGCCGGGAAGAGGCGGAAGCCAGAAACCAGGCCGATGCCTTGATCCATGCGACAGAGAAGAGCATTGCTGATCTGGGCGATAAGGTGCCGGCGGAAGAAAAAAGCGGCGTCGAGGCGGCGGTGAGCGAACTGCGCACGGCCCTCGAAGGCGACGATATCGAAGCCATAAAGGTCAAGAGCGAGGCTCTGATGCAAGCTTCAATGAAGCTGGGTGAAATGGCCTATGAGGCGGAGCAGGAAGCCGATGGCGAGGATCCCGCGGGGGCTGAAGGCGACGAAGCCGGCGGCGACGATGTCGTCGATGCGGACTTCGAAGAGGTCGACGACGATGACAAGAAAAGCACGTCTGCCTGATTGTGGGTGCGCGCGATGTCAGCGTTGTTTCGTAACAAGCAGGCGTGGCCCCGGAAATGGGGCCGTGCTTCTCTATGCCTGAGGGCCTACCATCAGGCGTCTTGCGGTTTAGGGGGCTGAAGCGGTGGCCGAGCAGGATTTATATGAAACGCTTGGGGTGGACCGCCAAGCCGGTCAACCGGAACTGAAAAAGGCCTATCGTAAATTGGCTATGAAGTATCATCCGGACCGCAACCCGGGCGATGCCGAGGCCGAAGCCAGATTCAAGGAACTTTCGGTGGCCTACGACATCCTCTCGGACGAGGAAAAACGCGATGCCTATGACCGTTTTGGCCATGCGGCGTTTCAGAACGGCGGCGGCGGCGGTTCCAATGGCGGCTTCGGCACCTCGTTCGCAGATGTCTTCGATGATCTGTTTGGCGAATTCGTGGGTGGGGGCCGGCAGCGCCAGGGCGGCAACAACCGTGGCGCCGACCTGCGCTACAATATGGAAATCTCGCTTGATGAGGCCTACAACGGCAAGGCCGCCAAGATTACAATTCCCACCACCTCGGTCTGCGAAGGCTGCGCGGGATCAGGGGCGGAGGACGGCTCGCGGCCCAGCACCTGCGCCACTTGCCAGGGCCACGGCAAGGTGCGGGCCCAGTCGGGCTTTTTCACAATTGAGCGGACCTGCCCCAATTGCGGTGGCGTCGGCCGGGTGGTCTCCCATCCTTGCAAAAAATGTTCCGGCGCGGGTCGGGTCGAAAAAGACAAAACCCTTTCAGTCAACGTTCCCAAGGGCGTGGAGGATGGCACCCGCATCCGCCTGACCGGCGAGGGCGAGGCCGGGTTGCGCGGCGGCCCGTCCGGTGATCTCTATATTTTCCTATCCCTGCTGCCCCACGAGGTTTTTCAGCGTGATGGCACCAATATCTATTGTCGGGTGCCCATAGCCATGACCACGGCGGCCCTGGGCGGTGATATCGATGTGCCGACCCTGGATGGGGGGCGGGTCGCCGTAACCCTACCCGAAGGCACCCAGACCGGCCGGCAGTTTCGCCTACGCGGCAAGGGCATGCCGCAAATGCGTGGCCGGGGACAGGGCGATATGTATGTCCAGGCCGTGGTCGAAACGCCTGTCAACCTGTCTAAGGCGCAGTCGGATCTGCTGCGGCAGTTTGAGGCATCCCTGGGCGACGGCGGCACCAGTCCGGAAAGCGAAGGCTTTTTCCAAAAGGCCAAGGAACTCTGGAACGACATCACCGATTAGCGACGGCTGCGTTTTTTACCGCCGCAGACGCGCCTCCAATTCGTGGCGCTGTATTTTGCCGGAGGTGCTGCGGGGAAAATCGTTTAATTCGATGAAATACACTTCCTTGGGCAGTTTGTAGCTGGCCAGCTTGCCTTTGCACGCCATAATCAGGTCTTCGGCGCTGAGACCATTGTCACGGCGCGCGGCGAAGACGACGGGCACTTCGCCCCAGCGCTCATCAGGCTTGCGCACCACGGCTGCTTCGGAGACCCGTGGATCGGCCAGAATGTATTGCTCAATCTCGGTGGGATAGATGTTCTCGCCACCGGATTTGATCATGTATTTTATACGGTCGACGAAATCCAATGTGCCATCGGGATTGCGGCGAAAGACATCGCCCATATGGAACCAGCCGCCGCGAAAACTTTCGGCATTGGCGTCCTCGTTGCGCCAATAGCCGCTAAATAGAGACGGCCCGCGAATGGCCAGTTCACCCGGTTCGCCATTCCGCACGTCGTTATCGTCGGGGTCGACCAGGCGAATTTCGCAGAAATCGTTTTGCCGCTTGGGCAACGACATTGGCGCCGTGCCGATGGCGACATAGTTGGCGGTGGCCGGCGGCATGCCGGTTTCGGTTGAACCAAAGGTATTCAGGTACGGCGCATCCAGAAGCTCGGTAATCTCCGCCAATTGTTGGCGCGGTACCAGATCGGCCATGGCGCCGATCATGCCGATGCCCTTGGGCCGCACGCCCCGTTCCCGCAGCACCGTGATGAATTCCATGATCATGCCGGGGATCAGCGGCAGATAGTGGATTTTCTCCGCCTCGATGGCCGCTGCCAATACCTCCGGCTGATAGCCGTCAACAACGATTACTTTGCCGCCCCGCAGCAGGGTAGCCAGGGCAAAATCGTTGGCGCCCATGTGAAACAGCGGCGTCCAGGCGACGAAGGTATCCTTGGCCGGCGCACCGGTTTCGGCGCCATAGATCATGCCGCGGGCAATCATGGCGCGGTGGCTGATCAGGGCGCCTTTCGGCAGCCCCGTGGTGCCGGAGGTGAAAATAATAACCAGGCCGTCCTCGCCGCCCGCGTCTGCCGCCGGTTCCGATGTTGCCGCCGCCGCCAAGGCTGCTTCGTAATCCGCGCCGAACATCAGACAGTTCCGCCCGGTTTCGCCTAGGCGATCCTGATAATCCGCCTGGGCGATGATTAATTTAGGGCCAGTCAATTCGATGCAATGGCGTAGTTCCACGGACGCCAGGCGCCAATTCAGCGAAGCAGTGATGGCGCCGATCTTGGCGGCGGCCAGTTCCACTTCGATAAAGCGTGCACAGTTATGCGCCAGCAGCCCAACCCGGTCGCCATGACCCATGCCCCGGGTCAACATGGCGTTGGCGAGGCGGTTAACCCGCGCGTTCAATTGGCTGTAGCTCAGGCTTTCACCGTCACAGGTAAGGGCGACACTGTCCGGCCGGCGTTGGGCCTGGGCGGCGAACAGGCGGCCCACGTTGCTGCCGCCCGCCTGGTGGATGTGATCACTCACCCGTTGGCACTTTCAACCAGCGCCAGGATTCGTGCCGGACTGCCCGACCCCTGCCTGATTTTCAGCGGTGGGGTAATCAGCATCGCGCCTTGCGGCGGCAAAGCGTCTAGATTGGTCAGCGCCGGCAGGCCAAAACGGTTGTTGCCGTGCATATGGTAATGACAGGGGAAGGGGACATTGAAATGCTGGGCTTGGCCC
>CAUZBE010000034.1:0-14096 GCA_963577885.1 Alphaproteobacteria bacterium | reverse complement strand
ACATCCCGTTCCTCGATCAGCCAGGGGATCAGATCCTCGTGCGGGCCGGGCGTATGGGCGCCGTCATCCATCATGTTCATATATTCTACCGCGGTGTGTTTCAACGACCAATCAGTCCGCATCAACAGCCATGAGCGCGGCGGAATGACGCCGTTGGCGGTCTCCCATTCCTCCACAAACATCTGGGTTAACAGGAAATCCGGATCGGCTGCCGCCTGTGAGGAACAATCCACCACGCAGGCATGGGCCAGGAATTTTTCCACCGGTATGGTGTCCGTGGCGTTTTCCGGCAGATCCTTACCCGATACCCAGTGAATGGGCGCATCAAAATGGGTGCCCGTGTGTTCGCCGCAGGACAGATTGTTCCAATAGCAGAACGGCCCCCGATGATCGTAGCGGGATATTTCCTCCATGCGGAACGGCCATGTCTGCCCGAACTCCAGCGGCATCACAATGGTGGGCACGTCCGGTTGCAAGGTCATGGTCAAATCCACCACCCGGATGCCGCCGCCGAGGATGCCGCCCATTAACTGGCCCAGGATGCCGCCTGCCTGTTTGTCCTTCCGCGCCTCAGTCATGTATACGCATTCCTCTAAAGCGTGATTTCACGTTCGATTTCTTTGGGGTTTTCCACCAGCCGTTCGGCGATCTCTTCCGCCACCGCCCCGATGGAAATGTCTTCGAGGCCCTTTTGCAAGGCGTCGACAATCCGCTCCGCTACCGTGTCCAGCATCAACTTTGGTGGCGGCACCATCTGATGCCATTCATCGTCCAGCGGCCCCACGAACGCATTGACCACCCGGACCCCGCCTGGCGACAGCTCCGCCCGCAGGCATTGCGCCAGGGATCGGGCCGCGGCCTGGCTGGCGGAATAGGTGCCGAAGGCCGGGTTGTTGATTTGGGCATAGGCGGACAGAACATTGACCCAGGCGCAGGCGCCATGGGCCCCATCGGCGCCGCGGGCGCGCAGGGCCGGTCCAAAGGTGCCCGCTAGGCGCAACAGGCCAAAGTAGTGAATATCCATTTCCTCGCGGGAGACATTCATATCCAAACGGTCGACGGCCCCGCCGGGACGCAGGTGATAGCTGTTGTTGACCATGATCTCGACCTTGCCGCCCAGAATGGCGGCCAACTCCTGCACGGAATCCGTATCGGTTACATCGAGGGGGAAAAGCGTCACGCCGTCCAAGGCCCTTATCGCATTCAGCGCTGCGCTGGCCTTCCATGGTTCAGCGTGGCCGACAAAGATCTCCCGCGCCCCGGCGGCCTTGAAACCTTGGGTCAGGGCCAGGCCCAGTTCGGTCTTGCCATTGACGATCAGCACCCGGCGGTCTTTGGGGTCGGTTGTCAGTTCGCGCAATTGCAAATCATCCTCTGAATTGGGTCCGG
Organism: Alphaproteobacteria bacterium; assembly: GCA_963577885.1. Lineage (GTDB taxonomy): Bacteria > Pseudomonadota > Alphaproteobacteria. The sequence continues at coordinate 12,707 of CAUZBE010000034.1, read as the reverse complement.
GCGTTTCGGGCCGGGCGTTCATCACTGCATGGCCGCCGCGGTCCAGGTTGAGAGACAGGCGGACCCGCATGCCTTGCCGGCAATCTTCCGCCAGATGCGCCACCACCGAGGGGCCGGCATCCATCCGCACCACGCCCAGGCGCCAGGGTAAGCGGTCGCGGAAAAACAGATCGTTGGCGTGGTGCAACCTGGTCTCGGCCAGCAAGCTGCCGCCTGGGTCTGTGTCGCGCCAAGGCAAAATGTCGCCCAGGCAATTTACGCAAACCTGCCGGGGCGGATATTGCACCTGGCCGCAGGCGGCGCAGATTTGCAGGGCAAAGCGCCCTACGGCGGCCATGGCGGTCAGCCCCTGGGCCTCGCGGGATCGGTTGCCCGGCGGCAGGGTGGGCTGCCGGGTGCGAAGGGCTGGATCCTTCTTTTTTGGTGGCGGCAAAGGCGTGGTCATCCGCTCCCCCGGCTCAAAATAGCGGCGGCGCTGCACAGCCCGCGGTCATAATTGATCATGCCGAAGCACGAGATTAGGCCATGGCGCGCACCCGTCACCGCCGCGCCCAGGCAGCTATCGCTCAATTGCCGGATTGCCTCGACCAGGCCTAAAGAGCCGCCCGCCGCCCCGGCCTGGCCAACGGACAATTGCCCGCCAGAGGTGTTGAAAGGGAAATCGCCGGTGGTGGTCAGATCGTGCCGGCGGACGAATTCCGGTGCTTCGCCCTTGCCACAAAACCCCAGATCCTCAATCTGCATGAAGCAGATCACCGGATAATCGTCATAGGCCTCCATGAAATCGATATCCTCGGGGCCGATACCGGCAAGGTCATAAAACCCCTCCACGTCCATAGCCCAGCCGCCCCGGATCTGGATAGGATCGTCGGGATAGGCGTTGTGCCGCTCGATCGTCGAGAGGATCGTGACGAACGGCAGCGACAGCGACCGCGCCCGGTCTTGCGACATCACGAGAAAGGCCTCGGCGCCGGCACAGGGCATGACGCAATCGAACAGGCTCAAAGGATCGGCGATGGGCCGCGCATCCAGATAGGCCTCTAGGCTCAGAGGTCGCTTCATTAAGGCATGGGGATTTTGCAGGGCATTGTCCCGCTGGGCGATGCATAGCTTGGCGAAGTCTTCCCGCCGGGCGCCGTACTGGCGCATGTAATAATCGGTCAGAAAGGCAAAGGATGCGTTCGGGCCGCCGGAACCATAAGGATAAACAGCATCGTTGGCGAATTGCGAGAACGAGGCAATGGTCTTGCGGAAACTGTCCACGTGGTTGGTATCGCCGGCGATACAGGCCACAATTTCGGCGTCGCCGCACTGCACCGCCCGGGCTGCCCGCCGCAGGGCCACCGCGCCCGAGGCGCCGCCCATTGGAATATGGTCCAGCCAGCGGGGCGAGACGCCCAGGTGCTGGGTCAAGCCTACGGCGGTATCGGGCGCCAGCGTGAAGGAGGAGATACAAAATCCGTCCACCTGGTCCTTGGCGATACCAGCGACCTTGATCAGTTCGGCCAGGGCGCGGCCACAGAACCAATGAGCGCTGCGCAGGGAATATTTACTGTAGGGAATGGTCACGGGCACACAAACGGCCACGCCTTCGTAACCCATGCGCGCAGGAGGTTTTCCCATTACCGGGTCCATTGCCGGCTCACAGCCCCTTTGGATGGGTCATGAATTCCTCGATTATCTCCGGTGGCGGCCGCACAAAGTCCGATGTGCGGCTGACGTGCAGGCCAGTCAGCCGGCGCAGTTTCACGGCCATTTCCGCCATTTTTACCACGATGGGAATGCCATTGATGATGGGTGCGCCGTCGACATTATGATTGTGTTCCTGGGCAAACAGCAACATTGGTATACCGCCGCCCGGTATCAGCACATCGACGCCTTGGGCCACCAAGGGCTTGGCCTGTTCCGCGAACAGGCGCTTAACCTCTTCGAACTTTTCGGTCGAGTTGAAGCCGTCCATGATCTGCCCCGGCTCGAACGTCATGGCGTGCACTCCGGTGACCCGTTCGCGCAGGCCGTATTTACCAATTTGGTGGCGGAACCAGGGAATGAAGCGTGGGTTTATGGTGACGATCCCGCTTTGCTGGCCCAGTTGGCAGCTATACAGCATTGAGGCTTCGCCCAGGGCAAGGACGGGAATGTCTACGGCCGAGCGGGCTTCGTACAACCCGGCATCCTGAAAATGGCCGACGATGAAGGCGTCATAGCCTTCGCGCTCGGCGGTGATGGCGTGGGCAATCATCTCCCGGGCACAGCGGAACTCTACCAGGGGATGGGCGTAGGAATCGAACGGCGTAATGCCGATCACGTCCACATCGGTATTCGCATCGGTGATAACGGCCAAATGTTGGCGCAGATTGTCCCAATAGGTCGCGCCATTTTCATAGTCGACATAGCTTTGATAGCAAATCCGGATCGGCGCCATTGGTGTCTCCCCTACGGCAGGCCCTGGCCCGCCGGCAATGATGCCGCCGACGTTAGCACAATCCTCCCGTCAGTCGATGGCAACCACCATCGCGCCGTTTTTGGTTTCATAGCCGCACCCGGGACTGCAAACCATAACCGTGATACAAATAGCCAGTTGGGATATCATGACATTGGAGATTTCAAGCGCATGAAACCGACCACACGGCTACGCCAGCTGCTCGCCGCTCCTGGGCCGCTTCTTATTCCGGGCGCCTATGACGGCGCCTCGGCCCGTGTGGCGCACACCCTGGGTCACGACGCGGTCTATTTGACGGGCTTTGGCATGGAAGCCTCGCTTCTCGGCATGCCGGACATCGGTCTCGCCTCTCAGGCAGAAATTGTCGGCCATGCGAGCCATATCGCCGCCGCTGTATCGATCCCCGTGCTGTCCGATGCGGACACGGGTTATGGCGGCCTGACCAACGTCCACCGCACCGTCCGCGAGTTCGAGCGGGCCGGGATCGCCGGCATCCATATCGAGGACCAGGCCCTGCCAAAACGTTGCGGCGGCATGGCCGGACGCAAGGTCGTAACCACAGACGAAATGGTGGCCCGCCTGCAGGCCGCGTTGGGCGCGCGCCGCGATCCAGATTTTGTTATCATCGCGCGAACGGATGCCAAGGCGGAGCATGACCTGGACGAGGTGATAGAGCGGCTGAACGCTTATTTGGCGGCCGGCGCGGACCTGGCGATGATCGCCGAGCCGTTCACGGTCGCCGAACTGCGCCGCCTCTGTGCCGAGATCAACGGGCCTTTGGTCATGGTCGGCGGCAACGCCGAATGGCCGGAAAGCATGCTGTCGCGCGATGAATTTAGCGACTTGGGTGTCAAATTGGTGCTCTATGCCGTCACTGGCCTGGGCGTGGCGCTTAAGGCTCAAATGGCGGTTTACGGCGATCTGCTTGCCAATGGGCGCCTGGGCTCGGCCAGCGCAAGCGCCTTGATGCCGCTCGAAAGTCTGAACGAGCTGATGGGGCTGTCCGAATGGAACGAGATCGAAGCGGCGGCCCTAAAGACCCGCAATTAACCACGGATCGCAGATCCCGAGAGGGTAGAAATCTGCTGCAAGCCGCTAATTTTTAAAAGATGGCTGGTGCGCCCGTTCGAACAACGTTCGAACTCCCTTTTTGAACAAGAGGGCGACTATTCCAGGAGAAATGGTGCGCCCGGGAAGATTCGAACTCCCAACCTCCTGATCCGTAGTCAGACGCTCTGTCCAGTTGAGCTACGGGCGCATATCCGCTGGACCGCAGGGCGGTGGTGGCGGAAGCGCTTACCTAACCAAAAGGCCCGGCCAAGGCAAGTGCCATGGGGCCGCGTATGAACTTTTTCCCTTTGCCCGGCGGCGGAGCCGACCGGCCAACCGAAACCAAAAGCCGCATTGAGGCGCGTGCGGTGTATAGCCATGAAGCCATGAACCTTGCGATAGGATGTTGCCCCGGACAAAATGGCAAGGATCGTCGCCAATATTACGGGGCCAAGTTGCCAGTTCTTGCCCTGGGCGCGGCGACGATCTGGTATTTGCGAAAAAAGGTCTAAAAACTCCAGCGGCTTGAGTGCTTCTCTCAACGAATCATACCCCCATAGATCCAGAAAACCGCCGAAATAAAAACCCTTCAATTTGATCTCAAGCAATTAGCGTCGAACAACCCCGCCTCACCCGCGCTTGGGCAAACCTTTACTTTGGTCATGGATTGTAAAGGGTTTGTAGGCTAAATTTAGTATTCAAGATCAGGGTATCCTAATGCAGTACGGTAAGGTCGCACCTTTTTTTTGCATAAAGTATGCGTTTTTGCCTGTATCCTTGCGAGCGAATCGACTATGACTGGGATTGACTGACTAAACGGTCATTGGCGTGGCCAGGGTATTAAGGACCTTAGATTAAATGGTTTTTTGGGTTCCCCTGTCAGGGAGAATGAATTTGCGCAGGTCGACGGGTGCTGTCCTTGGGGCGGCGATCTTGCTTTCGGGGTGTTCATTGACCTCCGATTCGTTATGGCCATCTTTGACGGGCGACGAGCCGGCGGGTAAAATATCCGAGACTATTAACGTTCCGCCCTCGCGGGCCGAACTGAACCGCCAACCTAGTTATAGCGCGCCGCCCATGGCGCCGTCGCCGTCGCCGAACATGGCCTACAGCGGCCAGCCTACCGGCACTCTGGTCGGGCAAAAGGTTAGCCAGTTGCGCGGAGAGTTGCAGGTTTTGAAAGGGCAGCTGGGCCAACAGAACGGACAGCTGCAACAGATCCGGCAGACCACGACCAATAACGCCCAGCGTTATCATGGCACCGTCGCCGCTATCGGGGCGCGGCTGCAACTGGGCACGACGCCGGGTAATCCCATACTGGTCAACCAATGGAACGCCGCCCAGGCGGAGTTGGACCGGATTAGTGGCGATATAGCAACCATGAACAGTCTGGCCAATCAGATCGCCTCCAATTCCTCACTGGCCGCCTATGTTTTGGAATCCGCCCGCGCCGCCTACGGCCTGACCGGCGCCATTGATGAAGACCACAGGCAGTTGGCGCTGTTGGAGGATAAAACGAATCGCGCCGTGGTCCTGATCGACCGCCTGCTGAGCGAGATCAATGAAGATGTGGCGCGGCAGACCTCCTATGTCGCGGGAGAGCGAAGCAATCTGACGACGCTGTCGTCGTCCATCAAGAACGGTGAAATGCATGGCAGCAGTTTGATGACCCGGTCCTTCAATGCAGCCGCGCCGCCGCCGGTATATTCGACCTCGAGCACGCCACGCCGTGGCTTTGTCGCGGGTGGCCGTCAGCCCCTCGTGGTGATCCGATTTGACCGCCCCGATGTGCCTTATCAGCAGGCATTGTACACAGCCGTGTCAAAAACCTTGCAAGTGCGCCCGGAGGCAAATTTTGATTTGGTGGCCGTAACCTCCAACCGGGGCAGTGCCTCGGAACAGTCCATGTCCCAATCGACCATCAAGAAACATATCAACGGGGTGCTTAAATCCCTGATGGACATGGGGCTGCCTGCCAGCCGGATCTCGCTGTCGGCGTCTTCGTCCAGGGCGGCGGCCAGCAACGAAGTACATATCTATATCCGTTAGCCACGCCTAAATTAGACCTTCAAACGGGTGCGCAGGCCCGGATGGCGGCCTCGAACGTCGCCTTGGCGTTAAGGCCCCGGGCAAAGGGGCTGATGATGGGCAGATCGATGCCCGATTGGCGATAGTCTTCCAGACGTTCCCGGCATTGGTCCGGCGTGCCGACGATGGACGTGGCATCAATCATGGCATCGCTGACCAATCCTTCCGCTCCTGCGCGGTCACCCTTGGCCCATGCCACGGCGATGGCGGCGGCTTCCTCGGCGAAGCCATGTTCCGCGATCAGTTGATTGTAGCGGGGAAAGAAGCCCGCATAGAAGGCCAGGCCCGGCCGCATCACGTCCAGGGCGTCCTGGCGGTTATCCGCCACGGCGGTCGGTAGCAGCGAGGTAATGGCAATTTTGCTGGCGTCACGGCCCGAACGTTTGGCCCCCTCGGCTAGACGTGCCTTGACCTCGGCGCCCGTCTTCAGGGTGCTGCGGGTGAGGATAATACCATCGGCAATCTCGCCACAAACCGCCATCATCTTGGGAAATACGGCGGCGGCGTATATTGGTATGTCCGGTCTCCGGGGGCAGAACCACAAATCGAAATTCTCGATCCGCACTGTCTCGCCGTCGTACTGGGCCTGCCCGGTCTGCAACAACATACGGATGATGTCCACGCTCTCGCGCAGGCGGGTGATGGGCTTGGTATATTCTACCCCATGTTCGGGCACCACCTGGACCTTGTGGGAGGAGCCGAGGCCGAGAATAAAGCGTCCGCTCGACAGATTGTCCACCGTGGCCGCGGCCATGGCGATGGTTGGGATCGAGCGCACATAGACGCTGGAAATAGCGGTGCCCAGCTGGATGGTTGAGGTCCGCATGGCGCATCCGGTCAGGACCGAGAACTGATCGCCCCCGTGCCCTTCCGCCACCCAGGCCGATTGGTAACCGAGAGCTTCCGCCAGAGTGACAAGATCAACAATTTCCGCAGGAGTGGGGCCGCCGGAGACGGCAATACCTAGTTGTTCCGTCATGTGCCTACTTTCATGGGACTGACCAGCCCGCGCAGGGTGGCCAGGACGCTCAACGGCGTCAGCAGACCGGTCGCGGGATTGCCGGGGGAGGGGATGCCTTCGATGGTCATTTCGAACCGGGTGGCATCCGAATCTACTTTTATGGTGTGGGTATTGCGGTTAACGTCGGGGTCGGCCCAAATTTCAATGGTCGTGTTATCAGGCCCATTGCCGGCTAGGCTGAGAGCGGCGGCGACATTGACGTTGGCCGGAAAGGCCTTGGCCGCAGCCCGCGCCGTGCCCTTGAAAACCAACTTGGGTGCACTGAGATTTTCGATGCTGATATTATTCTTCCGCAAATGTGGCGCGCCGGCCAGGCCGATCGGCGGCTTGCGGGTCACCATGTGGACTGAATGGATAACGCCTTCGGCTGCGGCGCGCACCGCATCAAGGCCCAATAGGGCCCCGGTCGGAACGATAATCCGGGCGCCGGTTTCCGCGGCCCGCGCCACCAGCCCAGGGTGCTGCAACAGGGCGCCGCAACTTAACGGAATAAAGATCTTCCCGGCCTCTATCGCCGGCTCCGCCACTTCAGCGAACACGGCGGCCGGGGCGCATTCCACGACGATATCGGCCATGCCGGCCAGTTCCGCCAGACCGGCCACGGGTGGCGGGGCCGCCATGCCGGCCATGCGGGCCCGGGCACCGTCATGGTTGCGGGCGGAAACGGCTACCAGGCGGATCCCCGGTATGCCTCCCCTTGCCGATCCGGTATCCAACCGCCACGCCACCGTGGCGCCAATGGCACCAAAACCGCCGATGCCAACCGTTAAGTCCACCATGCGCATATCCCGTAACTCAGGCAGTGTCGGGATTATAGACTTTGATGGGATGGTAGGCCTTGTAGACGTCCTTTTGATCAGACCACATCACCCCAGTGGCGGCACCGCCATCCACTACAAGCGCCTGTCCGGTCACGAAGGTGGAACGGTCCGAGGCGAGAAATAACGCCATTTGGGCGATGTCGTCGGGCAGGCCGACCCTGGGGATCGGTTGGCGTACCGCATAGGTGTCATGCTTCTTTTCGATCAGAGCATCAGGCCGGCCCACGGTATTGGCCGATAACGGCGTGGCGATATATCCGGGGCAAAGGCAGTTGACCCGGATCGAATGTTCGCCCAATTCCATGGCCGTTACCTTGGACAGATGCACTACCGCCGCTTTTGCGGCCGAATAGATGATCGGGCCGCGGCCTGCGGTTACGCCGGCAATGCTGCCCGTATTGATGATGCTGCCCGATCCCTGTTGCTTCATGATGGGGACGGCGTGTTTCATGCCCAGGAAAACCCCGCGCACCAGGACATCCATGGTCATATCAAAATCGTCCACCGGGATGCCCTCTATGGGACCTAGGACGCCGCCAAAGCCGGCATTGTTGAACATGCAATCCAGGCGGCCCCAAGTGTTGACCGCAGCATCGATGGCTGCCTTGACTTCGGCCTCCTGGCGCACTTCAACCTGCTGGAACAGCGCCGCCGGCCCCAGTTCCTCGGCCAGGGCGGTGCCGCGTTCGCGCTGCATGTCCGCGATCACGACCTTGGCTCCCCCGGCGACAAAAAGCCGGGCGGTGCTTTCCCCGATGCCACTGGCACCTCCCGTGATGACGGCGACTTTCCCTTCCAATTCCGGCATGTCCTAAATCCTTTATTCATGAGTGCGTAATTGATTAGAGCATGGCACAGGTGCTTTCGCACCCAAACGCTGGTATACAGCGTTAACATAAAAATGGAGGCAATGGATGACTGCGAACGAGATTGCCAGGGTGCAAAGTTACCTGCGACGGGCGTTTGCCAACGAACGTATAGCGATAAGCCCACCCATGCGCCCCGGCGCGCCCGTGGAAGTCGCGATCGCCGGCGAGTTTATCGGCGTGCTGCACCGGGATGAGGATGAGGGCGAAGTTTCCTACGCGCTGAGCATTTCGATCCTGGAAGAAGATCTTCCGCCCGTGGCCTAACGAGTAGATGCGATGACCGATGATGCGGCGCATGGGGATCATTCCCATTTGTCGGATACCGAGCTTCGGGTCCGCGCTCTGGAATCCCTGCTGACCGATAAAGGCCTCGTAGACCCGGCCGCCTTGGACGCCATCGTCGATACCTACGAGAACAAGGTAGGGCCCCGCAACGGGGCCCGGGTGGTCGCCCGCGCATGGGTCGATCCGGACTTCAAGCAATGGCTGTTGCGGGACGCTACCGTGGCCATTAATTCCCTTGGTTTTACCTCGACCAGTGGCGCCGATATCGTGGTGTTGGAGAATACGGTAAAAGTGCACAATCTAACGGTCTGTACTCTGTGCTCCTGTTATCCCTGGGCCGTATTGGGCCTGCCGCCGGCCTGGTACAAATCCTTCCCCTACCGTGCCCGCGCGATCAAGGATCCGCGCGGCGTGTTGCGGGAATTCGGCCAAGACGTGCCTGATGATGTGGAGGTCCGGGTTTGGGATAGCACGGCGGAGGTGCGCTATCTGGTTCTGCCGGAACGCCCGGCCGGGACGGACGGCATGGACGAGGACGCACTGGCTGGCCTGGTTACCCGCAATGCCATGATCGGCACGGACCGGCTGGCGGGGGGTTAGGCATATGGACGGCATTCATGACATGGGTGGCATGGACGGCTTTGGCCCGATCCCCATCGAACAGGACGAGCCGGTCTTTCATGCCCCTTGGGAAGGCCGGGTATGGGCGCTGAACAGCGCCCTGGGCGCGCTGGGGAAATGGAACATTGATGCCGGTCGTTACACCATGGAGCAACTGGACCCGGCGCTTTACCTGCAGTCGGCCTATTATCAGCGTTGGCTATGCCGCACGGAAAATATCCTGATCGCCCATGATATGGTGACCCGGCAAGAGCTGGAGAGCCCACCGGAACGGTGCAAGGTGAAAAGCCAGGGCCGGGCCTTGAGCGTGGACGAGATTTTTGCACGTCAGCGCCAGGCCCGTTCGGCCCGGGTCGATGAAGACGTCGCGGCGCAGTTCAAGGTCGGGGAGACCGTGCGGGCCCGAAATATTCACCCCAAGGGGCATACCCGGATACCGCGCTATGTACGTGGCAAGACCGGGGTCATCGACCGGGACCATGGGGTTTTTATTTTCCCCGATACCAATGCCCTATTTGCCGGGAAAAAGCCGCAGCATCTCTATAGCGTACGATTTTCCGCACAGGAGATCTGGGGCCCGGATACGGCATCCGCCGACAAGGTCTATGTGGATATGTGGGACGACTATCTGGAGGTATGAGTTGAGATGCCAGCGCAAGAAAACCTGCCAACAGCCGCCGAACTACTCGCCATGCCCCGTGACGAGGATGGCCCGGTGTTTGCGGAACCCTGGCAGGCCCAGGCCTTCGCCATGGCCCTGTCACTGCACGAACAGGGTCATTTTACTTGGCCCGAATGGGCCGAACGGTTGAGCGAAGTCATAACTGCCGCCCAGGCGGACGGCGACCCAGACCTGGGCAATACCTATTACCTGCATTGGCTGCAGGCGCTGGAAACACTGGTTGCCCAAAAAGGCCTGATATCGACGGACGAAATGCACCAGCGCAAAGGGGCCTGGGACCATGCCGCCCATACCACGCCTCATGGCGAACCCATTGTCCTGCCGCCGGATGCTTAGATTTGTTTCGATAACTATCGAAAAGGATTAAGCGGGGTCGTAATAATGGATCTCGAACAGCAGACATCCGCCTTCTGACTTGAACGGGCCGTGGGGCGCGCCAGGCGGGCGGCAGGCATAGGTGTTGGCCGCAAAAGGTTCGCCGCCCCTGCCGTCGGCATCGTTGCCGACCGTCAGGTCGCCGGAGACCAGATAGACCTCCTCCCAATGCTCATGCACGAAGGGCACGGTGGTATAGACGCCGGCCTGAAAGCGCAGCAGACGGGTTCGGCTGCCGCGGCTGTTCGCTTCATCCAAGGCGCCGGCCAATACCTTTTGATGAATGCCGTCGGGATATCCGTTGGGGACTTGCCAGCCGTCCTCGAAATCAACGGCAAAAAATTCTTCGTGTACCTTGGTCACGGGCATGTCTATTTTCCTTCGTTGCTATTGTCTAGTTCATCGTCAAGGCCATAGCTCTCCATAATACGATCCACCAGGCCCTTGCTATGGTCCCAATCATAGGTGCGATAGCTGTGGTTTTTGGTCACGAACGTGGCGCCCGCATAAAACATTTCGTACTGCGTATGGCGGGACGCGAATTCAGAGCCGACTGCATCCCAGGCTAGCTTGAAAAATTTTACCTTATCCTCGGAGGCAAGGGCGGGGGATTGTTGCGTAATACCGATCAGGTCGCGCATTTCAGGGTTTGCGAAATCGGCCACTGATGAGGGCAGCATGATCATCCCGCCGCCCGCCAGATCCCGCAACGCCGCCATCACCTGGGGGTAGAGCTGCTGGGTTAAGACCTGAGCCGCATACAGCATGTGCCGGTCTGGTACGTAATAGGCGCCATGGTTGCGGCCTTTGACCTCCATGGCGTGGACCATGCCGTCGACCATGGCGCCTTGCGCGGCTAATTGGCCCAGGGTTTCGCGAACCTGGGGAAACTGTGTGGTGCCGTTGGTTTCAGTAATCTTGTGGGCCAGGCCGATAAGAAATTTCATCTTCACCATTAGCCGTACCTGGGCCTGATAGTTCTGAAAGACATGCGCTGGGGTGGCGTGGAACTGCTTTTGGCACATATCCACGTCCTGGTAGATGAAGATCCGTTCCCAGGGCACCTTGACGTTATCGAAAAATAGTACCGCATCATTCTCGTCAAAACGATGAGACAAGGGATTGTCAAATTGGCTGGGCGCATGGGCTTCATAGGATTTGCGCGACAGGATTTTAAGGCCCTTGGCATTCATGGGCACGGCGAAGGACAGCGCGTATTTCGCATCGCCGGGCGATAACGGCTGGATACAGGTTACGAAAACTTCGTTCGCCACGACGGCCCCGGTGGCTAGCATCTTGGCGCCGTGCACCGTAATCCCCGAAGCATCCTCATCAACCACGCCGGCGGTGAGGTATTCAACTTGTTGTTCATGGGCTGCCTTGGAACGGTCCGCCTGAGGATTGATGATGACGTAAGTCAGGTAAAGCTCGTTATCGCGGGCGTAACGGTAATAATCAGCCAAGGCGCCGGCGCGTTCGGGGTGGTAGGCCGCGAACACATCCCGCCCCATGTACATGCCCGCGATACACGAGGCGACATGGTCCGGCGCCCGTCCCAAAAAGCCGCCGTGCAATTCCGTCCAGGCGACCAGCGCCCGGCGCCGGGTCACCAGTTCTTCATAGGAACGTGGCAGTTGCCAGATACGGTTGGCGCGGTCATCGCCGTTGGGTACCTCAGCCTTTGGAATGGCAAACGTCATCAACTCCCGGTTTTCAGCCTGGCTTTGAAACTCATAGAGCTGGCCGACCGAGGCCACCACATTACGGAAGGCAGGGTGTGTGGTGACGTCATCCACGATACCGCCATCCAGATAGATCTGGCGTCCATCCCGCAGAGATTTTGTATGCTGTTCTCCGGTCTTGATCATGGCCCCGCCTATTCCTCTCCAATGCCGCGGCGCGCGGCCCCGATTGATCGCCACCCGTATGGCGCTATAGTTCGCCCTCTGATTATGAATGCATGAGGGACGAAATGAGCCAGCGGGACTGGGTAGTTGAGCATATCCGTAAATACCGGGAGAGCAATGGCGCGGACGGGCACATTTGGCAAGGCGTGGACGGCAGTCAGAACCTGCCCTGCCTGTTGCTGACCACGACCGGCCGCCGCACGGGCGCGGTGCGGACGACGCCCTTGATCTATGGCCAGGACGGCAACCGCTACGTCATCATCGCCTCGCGGGGCGGGACACCAACCGATCCGGTCTGGTATGGCAATTTAGTGGCTAATCCGGCAGTGCAGCTGCAAGTGGGACCGAATCAGTTCGCCGCCACGGCGCGTACCGTGATGGGCGAAGAGAGGGCGAAGCTTTGGTCCATGATGGCGGAAATATTTCCCAGCTATAATGATTATCAGGCCAAGGCTCAGGCGACCCGTGAGGTTCCCCTGGTCATGTTGGAGCCGAATTGAAGGATAGTTTAACGGTTTGTTGGTCTTGATTGGCGCAGGTTAGGG
>CAUZBE010000033.1:0-14267 GCA_963577885.1 Alphaproteobacteria bacterium | reverse complement strand
ACGGGAGGCGCTCCCGGAGCCGCAGGCCGCGGAATAGGGTAATCTTGGTGCCGGCATAGCTGAGGAGAGATCGCGATGACAACGGGTGGGACTGGGAAGAAAGCCAAAGCGGTCGGCATCAATCATGTCGCCCTGGAGGTTGGCGACATCGACCAGGCATTGGCCTTTTACGGTGGTTTCATCGATTTTGAGATACAGAGCTGCAGCGCCATGGCGGCATTCATTTATTTCGGTGATCAGTTTATTAACTTCGCCCGGGGACGCAGCCAAGTGCCTGATGAGGGCCGGCACTTCGGCATCGCGGTGGACGACAAGGATTTGGCGCGTCAATGCCTCGAAGGGATGGGCGTTGAGTTTTTGGATAGCCGGTTTCTTGACTTTCTCGACCCCTGGGGCAACCGTGTCGAGATCACCACCTACGTCAATATTCAATACACCAAGGCCGATCACGTCCTGAACGGCATGGGCCTTGGCCATCTGGCCAAGACAGAGGCTGCCTTGGCGGAATTACGAAAGAAGAACATGGCGCCATGACTGCTATCGTTTGAGGAAACGGGCATGCCAAGTGGCGCGTTACTATTGGAATTTGTTGCCGCGGCGCTCGTCGTCCTGCTGATCCCCGGGCCTGGCGTACTCTATATTGTGGCTCGCAGTGTCGGTCAGGGGCGTCGCGCCGGCTGTCGGGCTCTCAGCTATTCTGCTCACCTCGGCAACGGCCTTTGACATCGTAAAGGCATTGGGTGCTGGCTATTTGATCTATCTGGGGCTACGCACCCTATTTGCCCGCTGCCCAACGACCAGCATGGAAACCCCAAGGCCACTGCCGTTATATCGCCTCATGCTGGATGGCGTGGTCATTAGTGTTTTCAATCCGAAGATAGCGGTGTTCTTTCCCGCCTTTCTGCCACAGTTTGTGGATCCGGACCTGGGGCCCATCGCGCCGCAATTATTGCTGCTCGGGCTGATTTATGTTGGCTTGGCGTTGGTAACCGATAGCGCATACGCCTTGTTGGCCGGCAGCCTGCGCCATTGGCTTGGCGGGCGCGTGATACAGGGGCCGATACCACGCTATATGAGTGGCAGCCTCTATTTGGGGCTAGGCGTGTATGCGGCACTCGCCGGCCGGCGGTAATAGTACCACCTACTTCAATTCCGGTTCGTCAGGTTAAGCGTGGGCGGCAAATTCGCTTTCCTGATCGCCGGCTATACGCGAATGATACATTATGCGGGGTTCGTTCATGTCCCAAGGGCAGGCCTGATGCATAAGGCACCGGTTATCCCAAAGGACGGCCTCGCCGGGCGTCCAACTATGATGATAGACGCGCGGGGGCTGACAGGCAAAATCCACAAGATCCTGCAACAGTTTTTGCGACTCGTTCGCGTCCATGCCGGGTATGCCGTAGGCATGGCGGCCAATGGTCAGCGATGGCCGGTTGGTTTCCGGATGGATTTTTACCAGGGGACGCAAAGGCGGGTCCTGGCCGAAAAACCCATAGCCGAAATATTCGCTGTCTTTTTCTTTGGTCTGTCCGAATTTCTTCTGACTGTGATAGAGCGAGTGATAGGCCGACAAATCGCTGATCCGCTCCCGCGTATCCGCGTCTAGTTCCCGGTAAGCGGCGCGCATGTCCGCCCAGCCGGTTTCGCCGCCTTTGCCAGGCACGACATGCGCGGTGAACACGGCGCCCTTGGCTTGCACCGGCATATAGGTGCTATCGCAATGCCAACTCATATTGCCTTTGAGAATTTTGACCATATCATCGTCATCGTTGGTGCGTAGGCTGCCGTCGTCCTTAACATTGCTTAAGGGCGCCAGATCAAACTCCAGTTCGCCAAAGCGCCTGGCAAAGGCAATCTGTTCGTCATTGCTTAGATTCTGACCGGGAAAAACCAACAGCGCATATTCCAGCCAGGCATCATAGAGGGCCGAAAAATCGTCCTCGGGCAGATCCGTCAATTTCACCCCGGTTATGACCGCACCAAAGGTTGCGGCCAGGGGTTCCACGGTAAATGGCTTTGATGACGTCATTTGACCTATCCTGTTAAGTAATGCCGGTGACGATTATACACGGTGCTCCATGCCAAAAACCAGATCGTAGTAGCCTGTCGTGATAGCCGTGGCGCCGCGTTCGACAAGCGTATGACCGGGTAATAATTCGGCGACCGCCGGGCGCAGCCATGCCATGCCAATACTCTCGATGCAGATGGTCCAGGGCGCCCAGGCATTGCCGCCGGCGCCGTCGCGCATCCCCGCCTCGCGTGTCTTCGGCCGGCTTTGTTCCTCATCGGCCTCCAGTAAACGGACCCGGCAGATCCCGGACCGCGCCGCCAGGGCTGGCAGGGCTTCGCCCTCGAGCCATCCGGCCAGGCCGGAGCCGTCGGCATAGCGGACGGTGGCGAGGGCGCCGCCATACTGGCTGCCCAGCTCCAACCGCACGTCGAACACCGAACGCGCGAAGTTACGGAAGTGAGGCATGATCTTGGTGGTCCACGGGGTTGGCTGCTCCAGGCGCGCGCGGTAGGCGTCGCTGGCGAAGACCGCTTTCCCGGTGGCCTCATAGAGGGCCAGGTATTTGTTCGGCCCATCACCGGGGGCGGTGTAGCGCCGGCCCGCGAGGAAGCCCGGCAACGTCACCCGTTCGGGCACATGTTCGCGGAAATACCAATCGGCGAATTCGGCCTCCACCTCCGGCGCAATATCCAACCACGCCGCCATCATCGCGCCCGCCATTTAGGTATCTCCTCTCGAGTTGCGTCCCGCTATTACCCTCACGGCAGGGGGAATTCCTCCAAAAACGGGGCGTAGCTGTCTTCCACGTCGATTTCCAGGCTGCCCAGCAGGCGGACCACGGCGTTGTAGAAGGCGATGACGATGGTTAGGTCGACCAGCAGTTCGGGGCTCAGGGCCTCTTCCAGCTTGGCAAAGGTGTCGTCGGAGATCTTGCCGTCTTCGGTCATTTCCCGGGCCGCGCGCAGGACGGCTCGGTCCAGGCGGGGCAGGCCGCTGTTGCGGCCCTCGGTTTCGGTGATCATAGCGCGGATGTCGTCGTCGGTAACGCCGAAACCCCGGCCGATCTTGATGTGGTGGCTGTATTCATATTCGCTCTTGGCCAGATAGCCGACTTGCAGAATGGCCAGTTCACGCAGCCGCGGATCCAGTTTTGAACCAAACCGGATATAGCTGCCCATATGGCCAAAGTTGCGCGCGCCGCCGGGACTGTTGACCAGGGCGCGGTGCAGATTTATGGGCCGCTTCAACAGATCGCGGTCTGCCTCGGCTAGGTCCTCGACATCGAGATAGGGGATGCGTGCCATGTTGGGGCTATCTCCGTATAGGTTACGCGTTGGGGTCACGGGCGGGGCCGGAGACGGTGATGCCGCCATCGACCACAAGGGTTTGTCCGGTGATATAGCGGGCCCGGGCAGAAGACAGAAAGACCACCGCATTGCCGATGTCCCAGCCCGTGCCCTCGATGCCCAGGGGCGAGGCGGTGCGCCGCAGCGCGCGGGCTGCCTCCGACATGCCCCGGCCATATACCATGGGGGTATAAACCGGCCCCGGCGCGATACAATTGGCCCGGATACCATCCGCGGCATGATCTATAGCCATGGCCCGGGTGAGTGCGATCACCGCGCCTTTGGAGGCGGAATAAGCCGTCAAGCCCCGCGGCCGCAAGGCCGAGATGGAGGAGACGTTGACGATGGCGCCTCCCGCCCCGCTGGCAAGCATGGCTGGCACCGCGAATTTTGCGGCGAGGAACATGGACTGCACGTTGACGCGCATGACCCGCTCCCAAACTTCCACCACTTCGTCGACCACGGTGCCAGAACTGCCGATGCCGACGTTGTTATCCAGCACATCGACCCGGCCGAATTTTTCCATGGCCAGTTCGGCGGTGGCCTTGGCATCGGCCTCCTCCGTCATGTCGGCGGCATGGGCCAAGGCCTTGCCGCCTTCCGCCACGATCATCTGGGCGGTCTCCGCTGCCCGCTCCAGATCCTTGTCCACCGCCAGAATTCTGGCCCCGGCCCGGGCCAGCAGAATGGCGGCGGCGCGGCCATTGCCGATGCCGCCCTCAAGCGCGCCAGCCCCGCTCACGATAGCGACCTTGCCAGCCAATTGTTGATCGTCAGGTGCGATGTCGATTGCCATGTCTGTCTCCGCTTAGGTTATTTGTCTGACAGGCTAGAGCAATTTTTGCAGTCCCGTAACAGGCAATTGCCCAGGGTATGACTTCGTCGTAGTATTTTTACACAAATATTTCTTTCCCATCCGGTTAACGCACATACCTACAACATAGTAGGGCGCTCCCATTTCCCCGAATTGTGTTCTTCGAAGGTCGGAGCGCTGCCGTCGCCAGCGATGCCGAGCAAGGAGCGGAATTCGTTGAATGGATAGAAGCGCCTGTTAAAGCAGAACGTGAACTCATTAAGGTAGGCTTGGAGATGCTGGTGGCTGACACCGTGATGGATGCCGATGAGCCACGTTTTAAGACTGGCGAAGACGAGATGTATTATCGGCAGATGGTCCTCGGCAACCTCTGGGTCGCCACATTCGGCAGCGGCAAAGTGTTCAACCCCCGCTTGCCGGGACTGGAATATACACTCCAACCGTCAAGCCCGTGTCGCGGCGGCACTTGCGGCAGCTCAGGATACTAGGGCGACTGGTGATGCGGAAGGGCTCGCCGACGGCATGGCACCGCGACAGATAAACCCGTCTCCCCAGCGAGCTCTTTCCGAGTAAGCGGCACACCTCACATCATTAGGGGAAAGCCGCTGAAACTCCGGAAGCGACTGCGGAAAGGGCAGGTCTTCACGCTAAAGTGCGCCCATGGATTACCATCCATTTTGCTCACTCAATCTACCCCTAGTGGGTGTGTGTGAAAACCGGATGGGAAAGAAATATTCTGACGGAAAAATTCTAAGGGCGAGGAAAATAGCCGCTTTCAGGAAACTTACAGCGATTGCGTTGAGGGCAATCAAACTGTAGGTTTCGACACAATCTGAGTAAACTTATGGGGGCGGTCATGCAAAAGAAATGGTTTTTTATTTCCGGTGCTAAACTTGTTGCCGCACTGACCTTCGTCGGTGCAGTGGTAAATACTGCGCAAGCGGCGGATCAAAAAAGGGGTGGCACACTTACAATCGTGGATGGGGCAAATCCCCGCCACTTCAACGCAGCTGTGCAATCGGGCGTCGCCACCATGGTGCCGGGCGCACAATTGTTCGCGACGCTGTTGCGGCTTGACGGGCAATTCAAAACCCATCCCTATCTAGCAACAGATTGGAAGGTCTCGGACGATGGCCGATCGGTCACTCTGAATTTGCGAAAGGGCGCAAAATTCCACGATGGTCATGACATCACATCCGCCGACGTGGCTTTTTCACTCAAGGCTAACCGCGACAATCACCCCTTTAAGGCGATGTTCGCACCATTGCAGGAAGTGGAAACGCCAACTCCTCATAGGGTCGTTCTGCGCCTGAAACAGGCCCATCCGGCGCTAATGCTGGCCTTGACCGCACCGCTTTCATCAATCATTCCAAAGCACGTCTATGGCGACGGCCAGAATATCAAAAAGCACCCGCGCAACACCAAAGACGTGGTTGGTTCCGGCCCTTTCAGGCTGGCAGCGTTCAAGCGGCGTGAACACATCATATTGGAGCGCAACAACAATTATTTTATGGAAGGACCGTATCTCGACAAGATTGTGTTCCAGAATTTTGGCCAGTTGGCAAGCCAGGTCATTGCCATGGAACAGGGCAAGGCTGACATGATGCACTGGAGCAGCTCCAGTCGAACTCTAGCGAGATTGAAAAAATCGAAAAATCTAACGGTGACTTCGGACCATTATGTCGCCATCGGTCCGAACAATTGGATTGCCTTCAATCTGAAGCAGGAGCAGCTTTCCGATGTGCGGGTGCGTCAAGCCATCGCCTATGCGGTCGACCGCAATTTCGTCACCAAGGTGCTGCACGGCGGCTTTTCCAAGCCATCTACCGGCCCTATCGTACCTGGTACGCCTTATTACACTTCCGATGTCGAGCACTATGATGTTGACCTTCCAAAGGCCAACAAGATCCTTGACGACGCTGGATATAAAAAGGGCGACGATGGCATGCGTTTCACCCTCAAGGTGGATTATCTGCCATCGGCGTCAATTGACGAGAACCAAAAGGCGATCGCTGAATATTTGAAGCCGGCATTGAAGAAAATTGGCATCAATGTGGTCGTCAGAGTGTCGCCTGACTTCCCCACCTGGGCTAACTATGTGCGCAATTGGGACTTTGACATGACCATGGATGTACCGTTCAACTGGGGTGACCCGGTGATCGGCGTGCACCGGACCTACCTGAGCGACAACATAAAGAAGGGCGTGATTTGGTCAAATACCCAGAACTATGCCAACTCCGAAGTGGACGCCATACTGGCCAAGGCCGGTGTCGAATTGGATCAGGCCAAGCGCAAGAGCCACTATGTAAAGTTCCAGAAGATCCTGGCCCGCGATTTGCCGGTCTATCCTGTGAATGTTATCGCCTATCACTCGGTCTTTAACAACAAAACCGTCAGCGGCGTACCGGACACAGTATGGGGTACAGCCCATCCCTTAGACCGGATTTACAAGCTGAAATAGGAACCGTAGGGAAAACCGCTTTCCCATCGGGCCGGGGTCGAGTCTCCGCTCGGCTTCCGGCCCGGTCGGCGCTTTGTCACCGATACACGCGAGCTGGCCGAAAACGGGTTAGTGGCGGGGCGCAAATGGATGGCGCCAGCACCGAGGGCGACGGGTAGGCAGCATGGCTAATTTTGCAATTATTGCCGTTAAGCGGATAATCAACGCGGCAGTGTTGATCTTGGCCGTCGTCATTCTAAATTTTCTTTTAATCCATATCGCGCCCGGTGACATTGTCGATACCATCGCCGGCGAAATGGGCGGCATCACTCCCGAAATAATCGCGGAGATCCGTGCGGAATATGGCTTGGATAAGCCGCTTTATGAGCAATTGGCGCTTTATGTATTAAAAATTCTGCAAGGTGACTTAGGCCACTCCTTTTTTTATGATATACCGGTTGCCACGTTGATCTGGGATGCGTTGCCACAGACCCTATTGCTGGTCATTACAGCATTGTCCTTGGCGCTAGTAATTGGCACAATATTTGGCGTCATCGCGGCGCGCCGCCCAAACAGCGCCTTCAGCCATTTCATCACAGTGCTGGCGTTGGTCGGGTTTTCAGCACCGGTGTTTTGGACCGGGCTCATGTTCCTGATCGCCTTCGCCTCGTTCATACCTGTGTTTCCACCGGCCGGAATGGCGACCCCCGGCCTGGAACCGGGCAGTATCGATTATTATCTCGATGTGCTGCATCACATGGTCTTGCCGGTGGTGACCTTGGCGTTGATTTATCTGGCATTTTACAGCCGGCTTTCGCGGGCAAGTATGTTGGATGTCTTGGGATCCGACTATGTCCGCACCGCGCGGGCCAAGGGATTGAGCGAACGTGTCGTGGTTTACAAGCACGCCCTGCGAAACGCCTTAATTCCAATTGTTACCATCGCTGGCCTACAATTTGCACAAATTTTGTCTGGCGCGGTGTTGGTGGAGGCAGTATTCACCTGGCCGGGCCTCGGCACTCTGGCGTTGGAAGCCATTTTGCGCCGCGACGGGCCAACCATCCTGGGCATTCTTTTTTTCTCTGCCGCGGTGGTGGTGGTTTTCAATCTTCTGACCGACCTGACCTACAATCTGATCGACCCACGCGTTCGCCTAGGCAGCAAGGAATGATTAGGGGCGCAATGGCATGGGTGTAATAGACAACAGCCAAAACCAAGCCGCTTCTGCATCGTTTGAAGCAGATATCGAAATCTCTGATATAGAGCACCCCTTGCGTGAAGCGGCCCGCATGTTTGTGCGCAACAAGGCGGCGGTGGCTGGTTTAATCCTGTTGCTAGGGATTTTAGTTTTGACCCTAGTGATGCCATTTTTCTATACTATTGATCCCTTTGATCTCGTATGGGCGCCCCTGTCGCCTCCGGGTACGGAAAACGCCCCCTTCGGAACCGATTATCTTGGTCGTGATATATTGGCGGGCATCGTACACGGTGGCGGCGCCACACTGGCGGTCGGGGCTTCGGCTGCGTTTTTAGCGGTGATTATCGGTCTTTCGGTCGGGTCGTTGGCTGGCTATTACGGCGGCTGGGTTGATGAAGTGCTGATGCGGATCACGGAGTTTTTCCAAGTTCTGCCGACGTTATTATTTGCGATGGTTATCGTTGCGCTGTTCAGACCATCGATCGCTACCGTCGCCATCGCCATCGGCGTGGTCAGTTGGACGGCAGTCGCCCGGCTGGCACGGTCCGAATTTCTCCGCATACGTTCGCTCGACTATATTAAGGCGGCCCGTTCCATAAGCTCCAGTGACCGGCGCATAATCTGGTTTGTGATCTTGCCCAATGCGATGCCGTCTCTGGTGGTGCAGGCGACCCTGGCTGTCGGCGGCGCCATATTGTTTGAGGCCGGTCTGAGTTTCCTTGGTTTAGCCGATCCCAATGTCATGAGTTGGGGTTTCATGATCGGATCAAGCCGCGATTACCTGATGGACGCTTGGTGGACGGTAACTATACCCGGCATTTTTATATTCCTAACGGTCCTGGCCGTCAGCTTGATCGGCGACGGCCTGAACGATGCTACCAACCCAAAGTTGAGGGAACGATAGTCGATGGCAGATCCGCTGTTGGAAATCGAGGACCTTCGAGTTGAGTTTGATACCCGCGATGGAGTAGCGACGGTCATCGACGGCCTCGATATTTCCTTATACTCAGGTGAGATTCTGGGGATCGTTGGCGAAAGCGGCTGCGGCAAAACTATGACCGCCTTGTCAATCATGCGCCTGGTTCCGGTGCCGCCTGGGCGGATCGCCAAGGGCACAATCTGTTTGCAGGGCGAGGATCTTTTGCAAGTAAGTGAGAAGCGCATGCGCGAAGTGCGTGGCAATGCGATTTCAATGATTTTCCAGGAGCCGATGACCAGCCTGAATCCGGTTTTTTCAGTTGGCGATCAAATCGTTGAAACCATTCTGCTGCATGAAGGCTGCAGTAAGCACGAGGCTTGGCGGCGGGCGGTTGAAATGCTTGACGCCGTGGGCATAGCGGTGCCGGAGGTCCGGGCGCATGAATATCCGCATCAAATGTCCGGCGGGATGCGCCAAAGGGTCATGATCGCGATGGCGCTTGCGTGCGAGCCCCGACTGTTGATCGCTGACGAACCGACCACTGCATTAGATGTTACGGTGCAAGCGCAGATCTTTGATCTTTTAAAAGATCTACAGGACAAAACCGGTGCCGCGATAGTGCTGATCACCCATGACATGGGTGCTATCTCGGAGATGGCCCAGCGGGTGGTAGTGATGTACGCCGGCCGCAAGGTGGAGGAGGGACCGGTCGACGAAATTCTCACCAATCCGAGACAT
Source organism: Alphaproteobacteria bacterium (assembly GCA_963577885.1). GTDB lineage: Bacteria > Pseudomonadota > Alphaproteobacteria. The sequence continues at coordinate 4,801 of CAUZBE010000033.1, read as the reverse complement.
CCCTATACCTCCGGCCTGATCGGCTGCGTCCCACATTTGAATGCGGATCTCAGTGGGGAACGACTGCCTCTTACGGAAATTCCGGGCGTGGTGCCGCCGCTGACAAAGCTTGGACAGGGCTGTCCTTTTGCTCCGCGCTGTGTCAAGGCTCTGGAGAAATGCAGATTAGAAATGCCGCCTCAATCGGTTGTCGGCGAAGGCCACAGGGTATCTTGCTGGCTTATCGAAAACAACGGGCCTTGATATGAGTAAAGATACCCTGCTTTCGATAGAAAATTTGAAGGTCTACTTCCCCATTAAGAAACGTTCTCTATCCACGGCCAAGTCTTTTGTCTATGCAGTTGATGGCATTGATCTGAAGATAACCAAGGGAAAGACTTTCGGTATTGTGGGTGAGAGTGGTTCGGGAAAAACCACGACGGCTCTTGCCGTCATGCGCCTGGTACCGATCACTTCCGGGGCAATAACCTTGGGGGACCAGCGCCTGGACCGTCTGCAGGGGGAGGAGCTGAGGCGCGCCCGCCGGCATATGCAGGTTATTTTCCAAGACCCCTACTCTTCCCTCAACCCCCGCGTTCGGGCCGGCGCCATTGTCCGCGAACCCATGAACCTGATGAATATAGGAGATCCCGGCGAGCGTGACGCCCGCGTCTCCGATCTGTTCAAGAAAGTCGGTCTGCGACCCGAGCAACAGGCGCTTTTCCCGCATCAGTTCTCCGGCGGTCAGCGGCAACGTATTGGCGTCGCCCGCGCCTTGGCGACGCAGCCCAAGCTGGTGGTTTGTGACGAGCCGGTCTCGGCCCTAGACGTGGCGATCCAGGCGCAGATCCTGAACCTGTTGCGGGCATTGCAGGAAGAATTCGGCCTGACTTATCTGTTCATTTCCCACGACCTGGGCGTGGTGCAGTATATGTGCGACGAGATCGCGGTGATGTACTTGGGCAAAGTGGTGGAGCAGGCTGACCGCATCTCCTTATTTAAAGAGCCTTTGCATCCCTATACCTGGGCGCTTTTATCGGCGGTACTCTCCGCTGATCCGGCGCTGCGCGACAGATCGGACCGCATCCGTCTTCAAGGCGATCCACCCAACCCGATTGATTTGCCGCCCGGTTGCCGCTTCGCCTCCCGCTGTCCCTTTTCGGAGGCCATTTGTGTCGCCGAGACACCGCCCCTGCGTGCTATTCACAAAGGCCATGCCGTGGCCTGCCATCTGGTCAGCGACGATGGCGTGCCGCCGCAAAGGCGGCGCTAAATTCTCGTAATATGAGGTATCCGTGATGCGACTGGTCCTGGCTACAATGCGGCATGAAACCAACACTTTTTCGCCATTGCCCACGCTACTGAAGGCGTTTGGCCCGAAATCAGGTAAGGCGGCGATTAATGTTTATCGGGGCACCAACAACCCCATCGCAGCCTACATTGATATTGCCGAGCGGGAAGGGGCCGAATATGTAGTGCCCTTGATCGCCAACGCCCATCCCTCCGGCGCGGTAGACCAGGCCGCCTTCGACGAGATGGCCACGTCCATCTGCGATGCCGTGGGGCGGGGCTGTGACGGCGTCATGCTGGATCTGCATGGCGCCATGGTGACCGAAGTGCATGACGACGGCGAGGGTGAATTGCTGCGCCGTATCCGCGCCGTCGCGCCCGAAATACCTATCGCCGTGGCCTTGGACTTCCATACCAACCTGTCCGCGGTGATGATCGCCAACGCCACCGTGATTACTGGCTATTGCACCTATCCCCACATCGACATGGCAGAAACCGGGCGCCGCGCGGGCGAGACCCTGATCCGGACCCTCGCTGGCGAGGTAAACCCCGTGATGCTGTGGCACTCGCTGCCCATGCTGACCCATATGCTGCGCCAAACACCGCTGGACCAGCCCATGAAGGATATCATGAACCGGGCCATGAGCGCGGAGACAGGGGGCGAAGTCCTAAACGCTTCGGTCTTTGGCGGCTTCCCCCTGGCGGATATTCCCCATGTGGGTCTGGGCGCCGTGGTGGTCGGCGATGGCGATGGCGTTGCCGCCGGCGGTTTGCTGGATGAATTGATGGAGCAGGCCTGGAACCGGCGCGCGGATTTCGTGTTCGAGATAGAACCGGTCGCAACCTCGTTGACGCGGGCCAAGGCGCTGGATGACGGGCCGGTGATCCTGGTGGATCATGGCGACAATTGCGGCGCCGGCGGCCCTCAGGACAATATGGAGATCCTGGAAGAGGTTCTTCGTCTGGGCTTCGAGGACATGGCGGCGGGGCCAATCTGGGATCCCGACAGCGTTGCCCGGATGATCGATGCCGGCGTCGGTGCGGAAGTTACCCTGCAGTTGGGCGGCAAGACCGACAGCCCTGCCATGGCTTTACCCGGCCGGCCCATTCCGGTCTCAGGCACCGTGCGCTGTATCACCGATGGTCGTTTCGTGGTGACGGGGCCCATGGCCACGGGCAGTCCCATGAATATGGGCCGCACGGCAGTGCTGCGCACGGGCAGCGTCGATATTGTGGTCTCCGAAAGGCGCCACGAGCCCTTCGATACGGGTTGTTTCACCCACGCGGGCATCGATCCGGCGGCCAAGCGCTACGTCTTGATAAAATCCCGACAGCATTTCCGGGCGGGTTTCGACCCCATCGCCAAACACGTAGTCCTGGTCGCCGGCCCCGGTGTGTGCAGTTCGGATTACGCCGCCTTCCCCTTCAAGAACCTGCGCCGCCCGGTCTATCCCCTGGACCTGGATGCCTCGCGCAACGCGTAAGGTTATCCGGTCGCCAGTGCTGGTTGTTGCTTGCTGCGGCTGATGTAGAACAGGGCAAGGATCACCAGATTGACGATGCCCATGGCGGCGGCGAAGGCGTAGGCCCAGGTATAGCCACCCGTCAGGTCGAACAGCAGACCGCCCATGTAGCTGCCCGTACCCATGCCGATCCAGGCGAAGAACGATACGATGGACCAAGCGCGCGCCGCAACTCCGGCCGGCGCCGCAACGTTGACGCAGATCACCATGGACGCCATGACGCCCGAGAAAGCAAAACCGAACAGCCCGGCCAATAGGTAGACGCCAAGCAGGGTCTCGATATGGGGGAACCAGATGACCAGCAGGGTCTGGCCCAGAGACATCAGGGCATAGGTGCGTATGGGTCCTATCAGGTCACAAATCATGCCGGCGCTCATGCGCCCCAAAACCCCGACCAGCATCAGTGTGGTCAGGGCGCCGGCGGCGATCTCCGGTCGGAAACCGCGGTCCGATAGCATGGGGACAACGTGTACGACCGCCAGGGACATGCAGGTACAGCAAAATATCACGGCCAGGCTGAACCAGGTCACGGCATGGCGGGCCCCGCCCAGAGACCAGGGAGTACTTTTGGCCTCCGTTTCACGGACCGCTGCCAGACGGGCCCGCTTCGCCGGCGGGTCGCGGGTCAATGCGGCGATCGCCAGACCGAGCACCAGATAGACCGCGGCCAGCACCAGGTAAGCGGTCCGCCAGTCGTAGGCGGAGATCAGAAAGCGGGAGGCGAGGGGGACCACCGCCTGGCCAAAAGCGCCGCCCGCCAGTCCGATGCCCAGGGCCAGGCCCATGTGGCGGGTAAACCATTGGCCGATATTGGCCCACATCGTGCTTGCCAGGGCGCCATGGCCGAAAGCGCCGAAGATGAAAAAGGAAAGATAATACTGCCACTGCGCCGTGATCTGACTCAACAACAGCATCGAGATGGCGATGGCTAGGGCGCCCATCAGCGTAAAGCGCCGGGTCGGATTGCGGTCGGCGAGAAAGCCCCAGAGCATGCCAAACACCGCCGCTGAAAATGCGGCGGTGGTATAGCCTAAGGCGATGCCGCCCCGCGACCAGCCGAATTCCGCGGCGATCGGTTTCAGAAAAACCCCGACAGCGCCAAGGCCGCCAAAACTCATGGTCATCAGGGAAAAGCCGACGAATACCATTACCCAGCCGTAGGGATCGTCTTTACCGCCGCGTGCTGTTGAACCCATGGCGCCCATACCCCCAATGCTTGACCGTATTGTTTACAGGGGCGCGGGCGCCGCGTACAGCCTTTGCCGGCTTGCCTTCCGCTCGCCGTCGCGGTAATCGCAACGCAACGAGGCAAAAATATTTTGGAGGCCGTCCCATGCCGCTTTCCCAAGCTACCGAACGGGAACAAATTCATAACCGCAGCATATCCATCGCCGCTTATCAGCGCACCGATGGCCTGGTCGATGTGGAGGGTCATATTCTTGATATCAAACCATTCTCCCATCACCTCCTCGATTCCCACCGCGCTGCCGGCGAGCCGGTGCATGATCTTTGGCTGCGCCTGATCATCAATCGGGACATGGTGGTGCAATCGGCCGAGGCTAAGCTGGACGTGGGCGCTCATGGTATTTGTCATCTGGTGGCGCCGAATTTTGGGGCCCTGGCGGGTCTGCGGATCGGTCCGGGCTGGAACCGCATGGTGCGCGAACGGGTGGGCCATGGCCGCGGCTGCACCCATCTGGTGGAAATGCTGGCGCAAATGGCGACCACGGCCATGCAGGCTATCTGGACCGAACGGGCGCCTATGGGCGAGGCTGAGGATAGCAGGGATGGCGAGGGGACCGCGCCCAGGCGCCTGCCTGCCAGTATGTTGAACACCTGCTACACCTACAACCACGATAGCAAGTTCGTGCAAAAATATTTTCCCGATGACTATCAGGCAGCGGAATAGCGGAGCATGTCAGATATTGCCGGCGACGAGCCTTATCTCACCCCTACGGCGGCCGAATTGGCGGCCCTTCCCACTGTTTACCGCGATGACTTGCTCAAGG
>CAUZBE010000032.1:0-14861 GCA_963577885.1 Alphaproteobacteria bacterium | reverse complement strand
AGGCCATGGTCGACAATTGCGAGGCCTTGATCGGCTATAAAACCTATCCCCACACAGATATGTACGAGGTTGGGACCACGGTCGGCGGCATTCTGCTAGCCAAGTTGCGCGGCGAGGTGGACCCGGTAATGGCCTGGGGGCGGGTGCCCGTGCTCAGCCAGACACTGCGCCAGGGCACCGACGATGAACCGTTCAAAAGCCTGATCCGACTGACGCGGGAGGCAGAGGCCTCGGGCGAGGTCATGGCGGCAACAGTATTTGGCGGTTTTGCCCTGGCTGATATCCAGGACGCCGGTATTTCCTGCATCACTATCGCGGATGGCAACAAGGCCGCCGCTGAAGCGGTGGTGGAACGTTTACGGGCGGAAATGTGGGCACATCGCGGCGATCACCTTTACGACCATGTGCCATTAACCGATGCGGTGGCCCGGGCCAAGGAGATAACGGATGGCCCGGTCATTCTGCTGGATCACTCGGACAATACCGGCTCTGGCGGCAACCAGGACGTAATGACCGTGATCGAAGAAGTGATCCGCCAGGGCCTGGACGATGTGGCCGTGGGCGGCCTGTGGGACCCAGCCGCCGTCCAACAGATGATGCAGGCGGGGGTCGGTGGCACGGTGACCCTTGCCCTGGGCGGCAAGACGGATATGCCGTCCATCAGCTGCAAGGGCGAACCTATGATGGTTACGGGCAAGGTGAAGGTGCTCAGCGATGGTGAATGGACCGTGCGCGGCCCCATGTACAACGGCCTGACCGTACAGATGGGGTCGACGGCGGTGCTGGATACGGGCAAGATGCAGATCGTCGTGGTCTCCCGTCACCACGAGCCCTGGGACCAGGGCATATTCCTCTCGGTCGGGATTGATCCGGCCTACAAGCGCTATGTACTGTTGAAATCCCGTATTCATTACCGGGCCGGCTTCGCCCCCATCGCCAAGCACACTATTGCCCTGGATGGCGTCGGCGTGACCACCTCAGACAACAGCCTGCTGGACTATAAGAACGTGCGCCGTCCCATTTACCCATTGGATAACATCAACGAACCAGGGCCAGGCTGATGCGGCAAGATCGCCAAGGTCTTGCCATTGCCACGGATCGACCTGAAACCATTGCGGCCATCGACACCTTCGTGGCTACGGCCCTGGCTGCGTAATAGCCGGTAGTCTGGCGGCATCCCTGATGATGTGGGTGGAGGCGGGGCAATCGCCCAGCCTGGCCCAGTCCTATCTGGATCGCTGCCGCCCCGCCCTGGCGGTGGCGGAGGCGCGAGAAGGGCTGTGGTTCCAAGCCACCGAGGCCTGGGTTAGCGGTGATATGGTGGCTGCCCTTGCTATTCTAGAACAGATTACAGACCGTTGGCCCCGGGATGTTTTTGCCCTGAAACTGGCGATGTACCATTATTTTAATCTGGGCTGGTCCGAGAAAATGGTGGCGGTCTGCCAAAAGGTCCTGCCGGCCAATGCAGAGAACGGCTATCTATACGGCTGCCTGGCCTTTGGCTTGGAACAGACCCATGAGCTACGGTCGGCGGAGGATGCGGGGCGCCGGGCGGTGGAAATTAACCGCCGTGACCCCTGGGCCCACCATGCCGTGGCCCATGTGTTGGAGACCGAGGGCCGGATCGACGAGGGTGTGGCCTGGATGGAGGACCTGTCTGACACCTGGGTCGGCTGCAATTCCTTCATGCTGGGCCATAATTGGTGGCATACGGCGTTGTTTCATCTCGATTTTGGCGATGCTCGGCGGGTGCGGCAGATACACGACCAATTCGTCTGGGGCCTAGACAAGATCTATAGACAGGACCAGGCCAATTCCGCCTCCCTGCTGTGGCGCATGGAGCTTCGTGGCATTGACGTGGGCAACCGTTGGGCCGATTTGGTCGACCATGTGCAGTGCCGGACCAGGGAACATGTGCAGCCGTTCCTGGACTTGTATTACCTCTATGCCCTGGCCCGCGCTGGGCGGGACGCAAAAGCCGATGAGATGCTCGCCAGCATGGCGGAACACGCGGCGAAGGCACCCACTCTGGTGCGCCCGGCCTGGGCAGCAGTCGCCGTGCCTGCCGCTCGTGGCCTATTGGCCCATGCCCGAGGTGGTTATGAAGGCGCCTACGGGGACCTCGCCACTGCGACGCCGCATCTGCAGAAAATCGGCGGCAGCCACGCGCAGCGAGATCTGTTCGTACAAACCTGGCTGGATACCCTGTTGCGCACCAACCGGGGCGGGGAGGCGGTGGCGATGTTGGAAGCCCGCGCCAAGGCCCGGCCCAACGTGCCCTATGGCTTCGGTCTGCTGGAGCGGGCCCAGGCGCAAGCCTAAGCGGGCCTATATAGAGAGCCAGGCTCCCTGGGCCGCCGTTTTGGCATCGGCGATGGCGTGGGCCACCTGTCCGCCATGGCCGCTGCGGGCCGAGCCTATGGCATACAGACCTGGCTGGTCCGTCTGCATCTCAGCATTGGCGATCAGGCCGCCGTCGCTGTCCCGCTGGGCCCCCGTCGGCGCCAGCGCGGTCCGGGGGGTCAGGCCGATAAAGGGAAAAATGGCGGCGATGGGTAAAATTTCTTCCGCGCCGTTGTCTTGCCCCCGCAACCGCACGGCATCGACACCCCCATCGCCAATAATTTCCTGAACTTCCGTTTGCCAGCGGAAATGCATGTTTTCCAGGTCGGCGGCTGCTCTGGCAAAGGTTGGCCGGGCGCGGGGTTTTTGGCCACGCAGGATCATGGTGACGTTGGCGCAGAGTGTGGCTAGATGTAGGGCTTCCTGAAAGGCGCCATCGCCACCTCCCACCACGGCGACGTCCTTGCCCTTGTACAATCCGCCGTCGCAAAAGGCGCATTGGGAGACGCCCCGGGCCATTAGCTGCGCCTCGCCCGGCACACCCAGGGTACGCAGGTCCGCGCCGGTGGCAAGGATAACCCGAAGGGCGGTCACGCCGTTGCCCGGCAGGCTCCAATGACCAGCGGTGGCTGCCAGTTCGGTGACGGCGCCGGGCTGGTAGTCGACCTCTGCCTCCAGGGCTTCGCCCAGCATGGTATTGACCAGATCGGCGCCGGTGGTCTCGCTAAATCCAGGATAGCCATGCACGGCGCCCACGTTGGTGATCAAGCCGCCCAGCAGGCCGTCATCGAACAATGCGGTTTTCAGACCGCAACGGGCGGCCTCCGTTGCCGCCGCCATGCCGGCGACGCCGGCGCCAATGACGATAACCTGATGGCTGGTACGGGGGGCTCTGGGCATTCAAGTCTCCGGCGAGGGGTCCCACCCTTGGGGCAAATAAATTTTCTTGGCGATGCGGCAAGCGGGAAAGCCCCAGGTTGGCATATAGGCGCATTGGGGAATGGGGATATCGCCGCCCGCGACGATGACGGTAATGTCGTCGGGCGTTTCCACCGCCGGCACCCATCCCGCCTTAACGCCCTCGTTCACCCAGCGGGGAAAATTGGTCTGGCCGGCCAGGCGGGCGGGCAGCCAGGATTTCTCGAATTCGGCCGCCGGGGCCTGGCTGTTTTCGTGTAAATAAGTCTTCACGTCCGCCTTGGATTTGCCTTCGTCTGCCAGTAACTTCGCCACATAGGGTGCCAGGACAACCGCCACCGTGCCCCCATGCAGACGGGAAAAGGCCGAGGTGGCGGAGGCCATGACAGTGGCCAGATCGTTCAGGCCGCCAGTTACGTTGACCACGCTTTCGGCCCGTTGCACCACTAGAACGTTGTCATCCACGGCGAAGCCTAGCTCCTCCCGCAGGCTCTCCCAGGGATTGAATGCCTCGTCCTCGGCCAGGCACAGAGTATAGCGGCCCGGCTGGCCCAGGCCGGCGAATGCCACCGCCGCCGGCCAGCCACCGCCCAGATTATGCATGATCAGGCGCACGGCGCGGCCAATGGCGGCGTTGGCCCGCCAGCCCGGCCCCAGGGCGCCAAACCGGCTGTTCATGTGCATGGCTTTCGCTGCCGGACCCGACAGCATCAGTAACGGCGTGACGTTTTCGTCCGTGGTCTGGACGCCGCGCAGATTGAATTCTGGCTCCAGCAAGGCCTCGGCCGCGGCCAGGACGAAGGGCATATGAGCGTCCTCGCACCCGGCCATGACAGCATTGGTGGCGACCTTTTCCACCGTCACCAGGCCTTTCAACGGTTCGGCCTCGCCCAGCACCATGTTGCGCGGCCGCCCGCCCGCCCGCAACATGGCATCGACACGGGCCATGGTGGGGGCAACGATGGGCAGGCCGTCGGTCCAGCCCCGGCGGTAGAACATTTCGTTCACCCCGGCTTCGGCTTTCGGACCACGCACGACTTCGACCCGCTGGCGCGGAAAGGTGGCAACCTGGGTCAGCCGGTCCAACAGGCCTTGTTCCTCAGCCCGGCTGTGCAGGGTGTCGTCAATCCATTCGCCCGACGCCCGCTGCCCCGTGGGCAGCAGTATCCACAGGGATTGTCCATCGCTCACTCCGCCCCTGCCAACTTGTTGTTCCAATCATTGGGCAGCCGGATCGCCCGCGCCGTGGGAAAGCCAAGGATGCCATTATGGGAGAACACTTGGGCGTTGGTCCGCCCCGGATCGCCACTAACCGCAATTTGAATGTCCAAGGGGTCGCAGACGATGGGTACCAGACGGTTTGGATCCTTGGACAGGCCATACAATGCGTTTGCCTTGCCCAGTTGGGTCAATTCGAATATGGACCGGCCACCGGAATATAAATTGGTGAATTCGGCGATATATTGTTCGAACTTCGAGGCCGGAATTCGGGCGTTCTCGAACAGCCATTGCCTCACCATATCCTTGGACCAGCCGGCCTTGGCTATGGTTTCCGCCAGGATCGGCGACAGCACCAGCAAGGGGGTGTAGCTGCCATCGGCCAAGCCGACCGTGAAGATCAGCTGCCAGCCGGTCTGACTGATCAAGGCATCGGCCAGATAGGGCAGCATATCCTCGGGCTTTTGCCCAAAGACCGAAGCGATGACATCGCCGCCCGTGAAGCGCGAGATGGTGACCACGTTGTCGCCCCGGGCATGGCCAAAATCTGCCGCATGGGGCGGCCAGTTGATCTTTGCTAGCACGTCCTCGTTCTCGGCCAAAACCACGCGCCAGGTATTGCCGAACGTGCCCTTGTCATTCTGATGTAGCAGAAAGCCCGCCACATTGCGTAAATATAGCCGCCACCAGCGACCAATGGAGGTGTTGGCCTGAAAGCCATCGCGCAACGCGCCTTGTTCGTAATTGAATTCCAGGTCCTTGATGATCGGGCCATTGATGGTGATCAGGGTTTCCGCCCCCGGCGTGTTCCCGGAATGCTCGACGCCATAGCCGGGATCGGCCATGGCCTCGGCCAGGGCGACCAGCACCGGCATATATTGTGGTCGGCACCCCGCCATAACGCCATTGATGGCGACGTTCCAAACCGTAGCCTGGCGGTTATCGGGCGGAATCTTGCCGATCACGTGATCGGCGGGCAGATCCGTGAAGGCCAAAAAGCTTTCAATCTTGGCCCGCGTCGGCGGCACGATGGGCAGACCGTCGGACCAGCCGTTCTCGTAGAAGAAGCGGTTGATCTCTTCAAAGCTGCCATCCATCACCACATCCTGGGGGCCCGGCTCCGGTATCATCACCGCCGCCGGGGGGGCCGAGGTTAGATTTTCGATCACCGCTTCTACTGTGACCGAGGTCACGTTGTGACGCAGCTCGTTATCGGTTTGCGTATCCACATGTCCCGGCACCTTGGCCATGGGCAGGTTAGGTAGGCCCAGACCCACCGCCGTGGTCGCGCCCTGGCCCAGAAAGCCATCGCAGACCAGGGAGGAGGAGGGAATGCCGGCGGCTTCGGCGGCGGCTGAGGCCCGCAACACGGCGGGCGTACAGCTACCTCAACAGCCCATGCCGGAGATTATGGCGTCGACGTTGTTTTCGGCCAGGGTGGTGGGCAGATCGGCGAGGATCTGGCCTTCTTCCGCGCCATGGGTGGAGCCGAAGGTGGTGTAGCCGACGAATTTCATGTCCGGATAGGCGGCGGACAATTCACTTTCCAGAATAGGAAAGATTTCGTCGCCCCGGAATAGATTGTCCCACAGGAAGGCCACGGTCTTGCCTTCCAGGGTATCTAGGCGCGGCGCTAGGGGTGCGATCGCCACGGTTTTTTCGCCGCGCGGCCACAGGGCCGAATAGGTTTCCTCGTTCATGCTCACCTCCACATTGATGTATTGGGGGTACTCTAGCGCAAAAAAGGCGTGGCCTGAAAGACGAACAGGTCAATTTTACTGGGCACGGTGCCCTAGTCCCGGCGCCGAGGGATTTCGCGGTGCATCTTATCCAGGTCGTCGGTAAAATCGTCGTCCGGGGTGCTGGCCAGAAACGAATCTGCCCGGTGCGACCGCTTCTCCACATACTCGGCCCAATTTGCCGCCAATTAATGATCGACGGCGACCTGTGCGAGCGGGGTAAAGTCGGCTGCCGTGAAGGCATCCATGACCTCGCCGTACGCCGGCAAATGGGTCGCCGAATTGGCCTCGACGCTGGGAAAATAGGATAGGTAGGGGTAATAGGGGACCTGTTCCTGGCTCGGCTGGCGAAAACAGACGTGGCCGTTGTCGCGGCACAGCTGGCGGCATTCCTGTGCCGTCGCTCCCCGATCGGCGATATGGTGAAAGACCATGGACATGAAATCCAGATAGCAGCAGCCGTCCGCCAGACGCACGGCTTCCGCCGAACCCTATTCAAAGTGGACGCCTTCGGGCCAGGTCTTGGCCCGGGCCTTGGCCGGCATGTCATTCGATGGCTCGACGCCGACCGCGCTGGCGCCGTAAAATTCGGCCAGTGGACCCGTGAACCGCCCCGTACCGCAGCCCAGACCGACGATTTTGTTTACCTTGTCACGGGGGATATGGCTTTCGATAATTGCCAGCCAATGGGCCAGTACGTCCGGCGCATGGCTTCGTCCGCTAGCATAAACCCCCGGCATCGCCGCCTTGCCGTAATCCATCGGCTTTATTTCCTCAATTTGATACCGCGCCGCCCTCCGTGGCTTGCAGTTCGAAGGCGGCGGCCATCAGTGCCTTGGTATAGTCCGTCTGCGGGTCATCAAAGATTTGCGCGGCGGGCCCCCGTTCCATCACTTTGCCATTGCGCAGCACGATGACTTCGTCGGCCAGGGCGCGGACCACTTTCAGGTCGTGGCTAATGAACAGATAGGCCAGGCGGTGGCGTTGTTGCAGATCGTGCAGCAGATCGATGATTTGCGCCTGAACCGAGACATCCAGGGCCGAGGTCGGCTCGTCCAGCACCATGAAACGGGGTTGCAGCACCAGGGCCCGGGCAATGGCGACGCGCTGGCGTTGGCCGCCGGAAAATTCATGGGGGAAGCGGTCCATGGCGCTGGGTTCCAGGCCGACCTCTTCCAGGGCATTAGAAATCAGGGCTCGCCGTTCGTCATAGCCGCCGCCTTTTTCGTGCACCAGCAGGCCCTCTTCGATGATCTGGGCGATGGACATGCGCGGACTGAGAGACGAGAACGGGTCCTGGAAGACCACCTGCATCTGCCGGCGCAAGGGCCGCAGGACCCTGCCGCGCAAATTCTCAATTCTTTGACCCTGAAAACGGATAGCACCCTGGCTGGAGATCAGGCGTAACAGGGCCAGGCCCAAGGTGGTCTTGCCCGAGCCGCTTTCCCCGACTACGCCGACCGTGTGCCCTTCGCGCACTTCCAGGCTTATATCGTCGACCGCGCGCACATGATCGATGGTGCGGCGAAAGATCCCGGCCTTGATGGGGAACCAGACGCGCAGGTTTTCTGCGGTCATCACCACCTCGGCGCCCACGGGCGCCGAGGTGGAATGGCCCTTCGGCTCTGTCGATAGCAGATGCACGGTATAGGGATTTTGCGGGCGGTTGAACACGTCCTCCACCGGCGCCTGCTCCACGATCTCGCCCCCGGTCATCACCGCCACCCGGTTCGCCATGTGGCGGACGATACCCAGGTCATGGGTGATCAGGATCATGGCCATGCCCAGTTGGGCCTGCAGATCCTTCAGTAGCTGCAGAATTTGCGCCTGGATGGTGACATCCAGCGCTGTTGTCGGCTCGTCCGCGACCAGAATTTCCGGTTCGTTGGCCAGCGCCATGGCGATCATCACGCGCTGCCGCTGGCCGCCCGATAGTTGATGGGGGTAGGCGCCCAGGCGTTTTGCCGGCTCCTGAATGCCGACCAGATCCAGAAGTTCTAGGATCCGGGCACGGGCCCGTTCGGGCTTCATATTCTTGTGCAGGGACAGAACCTCACCGACCTGGTGTTCGACCACGTGCAGGGGGTTCAGCGCCGTCATAGGCTCCTGAAAGATCATCGAGATCTGGTTGCCCCGGGCAGCGTGCAGGGTGGTCTCGTCCGCGCCCAGCAATTCCTGACCCCGATAGATAATAGAGCCGGAGGGGTGGGACGCGGTTGGGTAGGGCAGCAATTGTAGGATCGACAGCGCCGTCACCGATTTTCCGGAGCCGCTTTCGCCGACGATCGCCAGGGTTTCGCCGGCGTTCAGGTCGAAGGAAATGTGTTTGACCGCGTGGCTTTGCCCGCTCTCGACCTTAAAGTCGACCGATAGATCCTTGACCTGCAACACCGGTCCGTCCGGGGCGGGGTTCATGCGCCCGCCTCGGCTTGGGTTTGCTCGGCCGCGACCGGTCCGGCGGCCGCACCCTTGCGGGGATCAAAGGCATCGCGCACCGCCTCGAAGATGAAGATCAGCAGGGTCAACATGACTGACAGCATGATGAAGGCGGTGATGCCCAGCCAGGGCGCCTGCAGGTTGGCCTTGCCCTGTTGCAGCATCTCACCCAGGGAGGGCGAGCCAGGGGGCAGGCCAAAGCCGAGAAAATCCAGCGCCGTTAGGGTGGTGATTGAACCCGATAGGATGAAAGGCAGAAAGGTCAGCGAGGCGACCATCGCGTTGGGTAGCACATGGCGGTACATGATCATGACATCCGACAGGCCCAAGGCGCGGGCCGCGCGCACATAGTCAAAATTCCGGGCCCGGAGGAATTCCGCCCGCACTACGCCGACCAGGGACATCCAGGAAAATACCAACATGATGCCCAGCAGCCACCAAAAGCTAGGCTCCACGAAACTGGCTAAGATGATCAAGATATACAGGGTCGGCAGACCGGACCAGACTTCGATAAAGCGTTGAAACAACAGATCGGTCCAGCCCCCGAAATAGCCCTGTACCGCGCCGGCCATGACGCCGGCGATGGAAGAGACAATGGTCAGCACCAAGCCGAACAACACGGATATACGGAATCCATAGATCAGGCGCGCCACCACGTCCCGGCCCTGATCATCCGTGCCCAACCAATTCTCTCTTGACGGCGGGGCGGGGGCTGGAACGGGCATATCATAATTGATGGTGCGATAGCTGTAGCGTACGGGCGGCCAGACGATCCAGCCCCCGGTTTCCGTGATCAGATCGCTGACAAAGGGATCGCGGTAATCCGCCTCGGTCTCGAACTCGCCGCCGAAGGTGGTCTCGGGGTAGGCGATCAAGACCGGCGCGAAAATTTCGCCCTTGAAGCTCAACAGCAGTGGCTTGTCATTGGCGATGAACTCCGCGAACAGGCCAAGTATGAACAGCGTCAGGAAAATCCATAGGGACCAATAACCCCGTTTGTTGGCGCGGAAATTGCGCAGCCGGCGGCGGGTCAGCGGGTTAATCCGCCGGCCCAGAAATTTGTCCTGTTTTGGGGCCTCCATTCAGACCTCGCGGCTTTCGAAATCGATGCGCGGGTCGATGATGGTATACATCAGATCGCCGATCAGATTAAGGATCAGCCCCATCAGGGTGAAGACGTACAAGGTGCCCAGCACCACCGGATAGTCCCGGTTCAGCGCGGCCTCGAAGCCCAGAAGGCCGAGGCCGTCCAGCGAAAATATTACCTCTATCAACAAAGAGCCGGTGAACAGAACGCCGATGAAGGCCGAGGGGAAGCCCGCGACCACAATCAACATGGCATTGCGGAAGACATGGCCGTACAGCACGCGCCGTTCGCTCAACCCCTTGGCCCTAGCCGTGATCACATAATGCTTGTTGATCTCGTCCAGAAAGGAGTTCTTAGTCAGCATTGTCAGGGTTGCGAAACCGCTGATTGCCATGGCCAGAATGGGCAGCACCATGTGCCAAAAATAATCGCCGATCCGGGCCGGCCAGGTCATCTCGTCCCAACCTTCTGAGGTGAGGCCGCGCAGGGGGAAGATGTCCCAGAACGAACCGCCCGCGAACAGCACGATCAATAGAACCGCGAACAGGAAGCCGGGGATGGCGTAGCCGACGATGATGATTGTGGAGCTCCAGATATCGAAACGGCTACCGTCGCGCACCGCCTTGGCAATGCCTAGGGGTATGCAGATCAGGTAGGTCAGCAGAGTAGTCCATAGACCCAGGGAGATGGAGACCGGCATCTTGTCGATCACTAGAGAGATGACCGTCTGGTCGCGGAAGAAGCTTTCACCGAAGTCGAAATGCAAATAATTCCAAACCAACAGGGCAAAGCGTTCGTGGGCCGGTTTATCAAGACCGAATTGCCGTTCTAGGTCCTTGATCAGTTCCGGGTCCAGGCCCTGGGCGCCCCGGTATTTGCTTGCAATGGCCGCATCGGCGCCATGGTTGGTCAATTGCTGTTCGCGACTGACTTCGGCCCCGCCGCCGCCGGAGATGCGGGAGGTCGCCTCCACGGCCGTGCCGGTCAATTGCGCGATGACCTGTTCCACTGGTCCGCCGGGCAGGAATTGCAGTACGACAAAGTTCAGTAGCATGATCCCGAACAAGGTTGGGATCATCAGCAACAGGCGGCGGATAATATAGGCGATCATGGTCTAATTTCGGCTCAGCCTGGCGGCCTTGGCCGGGTCCCACCACCAGGTATCGAGAACGCCGCGGGCGTATTTAGGCTTTGTCGCCGGGCGCCCGAATAGATCCCAATAGGCGATGGTATGCGAGGCCTTGAACCACTGCGGCACCAGGTTATGGGTCCACATGATGACCCGGTCCAGGGCGCGGGTGGCGAGCCGCAACTGGTCGCGGTTTCTGGCCTGAATGATTTTTTCGATCAGGGCATCGACGGCGGCACTTTTCAGGCCGGTGTAATTGCGCCCGCCAATCACATCGGCATTCTCGGAATTCCAGGCGCTGCGCAGGCCCAGGCCCGGCGTCAGGGACGAAGAATTGCGGAAGGTAGTGATATCGAAATCGAATTCCTGAATGCGCCGCTGGTATTGCGCCGGCTCCACCAGGCGGAAGCGCGCGGCGATACCCAGCTTTTCGAGGTTGCGGATATAGGGCATGACAATGCGTTCAAAGGCCTTGCTGTACGAGATGAACTCAATCGCGAAAATCTGGTTCTGCTCATTTACCAGCTTGCCATCCCGCACCGACCAACCGGCCGAGCGCAACAGCGCCTTTGCCTGGCGCAGTTGGCTGCGAATAGTGCCCGAACCATCGGTTTTAGGGGCTCGGTAGACGGGGCCGAAGACCTCTCCCGGCAATACTTTGCGCCAGGGTTCCAACAGGGCCAGTTCGGCCCCTTGCGGCGCACCTTCCGCCTCCATGTCGGAATTTTGGAAGATGCTGTAGGTGCGCCGGTACAGGCCATGAAACAGGTTGACGTTGGTCCATTCAAAATCAAACACCAGACCAATGGCTCGGCGCACCCGGCGGTCGGCGAACTTGGCCCGGCGGGTGTTCAGGAAAAAAGCCTGGAAACCTGATGGATTGTGATCGGGCAGAACTTCCTTGATCAGGTGGCCATCCTTGACGGCGGGCACGTCGTCATACTTGGTCGCCCAATCGCGCGACGTGAAGTCCTCCCGAAAGTCGACCTTGCCAGCAAACAGTGCCTCCAGGGCAATATCTCGGTCGCGGTAATAGTCCCAGCTGATGCGCTGAAAATTATGCCGCCCGGCGTAGACCGCCAGATCCTTGGCCCAATGGTTTGGCACCAAGGCGTAGGTGATGGCGCGGCCCGGATCGACTTTCTCTACCCTGTAGGGCCCACTGCCCAGGGGCGCGGTCAAGGTGGTCTTGCTGAAATCATGGTCCGTATACCAGGCCCGGGAAATCACCGGCATGGAAGCCACGGTAGCTGGCAGATCGCGGGTTAGGGCGCCTTTGGCGAAGTTAAAGCGGACCTTGCGCGGAGCAAGTACCTCGGCACCGGTCACGTCCCTAAACAGCACCCGATAGACCGGGTGGCCCTTGGCCTTCAAAGTATGAAAAGAATAGGCCACGTCGGCGGCGGTAATTTCGGTACCGTCATGCCAACGGGCCTCTGGCCGCAGGGTGAACGTTATGGATTGACTGTCATCAGGCAGATCCACGCCGCCGGCGATCAGGCCGTAATAGGAATCCTCCTCGTCGTCCGCGGCGGTCATCAGGCTTTCGAAGGTCAGCAGTCGGCCACCGACACCGAACGGATTACTGCCCGCGGCCCAATGACCCTTCAGGATGAATGGATTAAGACTGTCAAAATTACCATTGTACCAAAGGCGCAGGCGCCCGCCCTTGGGTGCCTTCGGATTGACATAGTCAAAATGCGTGAAGCCGGGGCCGTATTTCAGGCTGCCCAGAACGGCAAAGCCATGTCTGGGCGCGGCCGCCACCCCGACGCTCCACGTCAGCAACAGAACCAGTAGTGACAAGGTGGTGCGAATCATGGCCCTTATAATAGCAGATTAGCGCAACTTGTTATTACTTCCGACCCTTCGCAGCGGCCTGCAGGGCCTGATCCTTGGCTCCGTCCAGCCACCATATATCGGGAAAACCAAGACTGTATTTTGGCGGGGCGGGCGGATGGCCGAAACGGTTCCAATACGCGATGCGGTACTTATTGATGTGCCAATTGGGGATGACGAAATAGTTCCACAACAGCACCCGGTCTAAGGCGCGCGAGGCCGCGATCAATCCCGCCCGGCTTTTGGCGAAGATGATGTGATCAATCAGTTTGTCGATGGCGGGATCCTTGATGCCGATATAGTTCCGGCTGCCTGGCCGGTCGGCGGCGGCGGCGCCCCAGAAATCCCGTTGTTCATTGCCCGGCGAGAGGGACTGGCCCCAGCTGCCGACAATGATGTCAAAGTCGAAGTCGCGCAGCCGGTTGATGTATTGCGAGGTATCGACCAGCCGCAAGCTGACCTTGACGCCCAGGCGCTGCATGGCTTGTTGCATGGGCGCCACGATCCGCTCGAAACCCTGGTTGACCAATAGGATCTCGATCTCCATGGCCTGGCCCGTCGTGGCGTTGGTTAGCCTGCCCTCCTTGACCGACCAGCTGGCGCTGTTCAGTAGCTGCTTGGCCTGGCGCAAATGTTGCCGGAATTTGCCCGAGCCATCGGTTTTCGGCGCCTCGTAAGCCTTGGTAAAGACATCCTCGGGGATTTGACCCCGCAAGGGCTCAAGCAACTTCAATTCTGCCGCGCCGGGCAGCCCATGGGAGGCCAGTTCCGAGTTCGAGAAAAAGCTCTGTGTCCGTGTGTATTGGTCAAAAAATAGGTTCTTGTTGGCCCATTCAAAATCAAATGTTAGGGCTAGGGCCTGGCGTACCCGGCGGTCCTTAAACTTGCTCCGGCGGAGGTTGAAGGCGAAAGACTGCATGCCCGTGGGGTTGCCGTTGGCCAGGGTCTTCTTGATTACCCGGCCGTCCTTGATGGCGGGAAATTTATATTGGGTCGCCCAGATCTTGGCCGTATTCTCCCGACGAAAATCGAACGCATTGGCCTTGAACGCTTCCAACGCCACTGTGGAGTCGCGGTAATACTCGAAGCGCAAGGTCGCGAAATTGTAGCGGCCCCTGTTGACGCTCAGTTCGCGGCCCCAATAGTCCGCCACCCGTTCGTAGGTAATGCTGCGCCCGGGATCGACCTTGCCGATGCGATAGGGTCCGCTGCCCAGGGGCGGCTCCAGCGTCGTCGTGTCGAAATTCCTGCCCTGCCAATAATGTTTCGGCAGTACGGGCAATTGACCAACGATCAGAGGCAATTCGCGGTTCTGTTGACCCTTGAAGGTGAACTTGACCTTGTGTGGGGACAGTGCTTCCGCCTTGTCCACGTTGGCATAGTAGAAGCGGTAGAAAGGCGCGCCCTTGGCTTTCAGCAGATCGAGGCTGAAAGCGACATCGTCGGCGGTGACCGGCGTACCGTCATGCCAGCGGGCCTCCGGGCGCAGGGTGAAGGTAACCGACGACAGATCGTCCGCCACCGCGACGCCTGCGACCAGCAGACCGTATTCGGCGAAGGCCTCGTCCTGGGCAGACGTCAGCAAGGTGTCATAGATCAGACCCAGCCCGGCCGCCGCACTGCCCTTGATGGTGAAGCCGTTCAGAGTGTCATAGGTGCCCCGTGCTTCCTGGCGGACTAGCCCGCCCTTGGGGGCATCCGGGTTGACATAGTCGAAATGCTGGAAGCCGGCCGGGTATTTCAACTCCCCGAACATGGACAACCCATGCCGCGCGGTGCCCTCCGCCAAGACCGGCAGGCCCAGGAACAACAATCCAACGGTGACCAGAATGGCGCGCATGGCCACATCTCCACGCAATTTTGACAACAGGGGAAACGATGGCTGCTCATTGCGGCGATAGCAAGGCTGCCAAGTTAAATTTAGTACTATAAGAAAGCTGTGCAACGATCATTGGGTCGGCAACTAAAGCTTGTCTTATGATTTTAGCTGAAGGAGGAGGCTTTTAAATTTTGAATGCCAAAACTAAATGTGGTCATTTTCGATCTTGGTGGGGTCTTGATTGACGTTGATCCGCGCTATCTCTACCGACAAATGAGTAATGATGAGGCGCGGGTTGAACATTTCCTGGACCAAACTTTTACGCCGGCTTCG
>CAUZBE010000031.1:0-14866 GCA_963577885.1 Alphaproteobacteria bacterium | reverse complement strand
CTCCTGGGTCGGCTCCACCCGGCCATAGCCGTTCGCGCGCAGGTGCTTGAACACCGTGGCCGACCAATCCACCGCCTCCTCTATACCGCGGGGGAAGTTGGTCAATACCGAGCCGCCCTGAGGACCGGCCAAGATGATCATGTTCGGGAACCCGCGGTCTGTAGCCCAAGGTGGGTAATAAGCCCGCCGAGCCACTTGTCGCTCAACTTCTGGCCGCCGGCGCCGATGAGCTTGATCCGGCCGAAAGCGCCGGTGATGACGTCAAAACCGGTGGCATAGATAATCACGTCGAATTAGCGTTCCTGATCCGATGTATTGATGCCAGCCGGCGTGACCCGTTCGACCGGCGTCTCATTGATGTCGATCAAATGCACGTTGTCGCGGTTGTAGGCTTCATAATAATTCGTATCCAGCGGCACCCGGCGGGTTCCAAAGCTATGATCCTTGGGGATCAGTTTCTCCGCTATTTCCGGATTATGGGCCCGTTTGCGGATCTTGCCCGCGATGAATTTGGCAAACTCGGCATTGACCTTCTCGTCAACCAGGACGTCGCGGAAATTGCCGAGCCAGACGCCGAAGCCGGGAGAATTGTAGAGCTCCTCCCAAAACGCCAGCCGCTCGTCTTCGAGAACTTCCCCGAACTTGCGCAGATCCGGCCCGTGGATGAAGCCACACGGCGTTTCCAGGCATTTTGCAAAGATCACGTCATAGGAGGCCTTAATCCTGGGCTGGTTTCGCCATCGATGGGACTATTATGTAACGGCGCGTACCAATTCAGGCACCGCTGGAACACCTTCAAATCGCCGACCCTGTCGGCGATCTCAGCAATAATCTGTACGGTGGTCGCACCGGGCACCGGGATAGCGGTTCCAGTACAAAGTGCTGCCGGGGCCGTCACCCGCTTCGTGAACGGTGACGTCCACGCCCAGTTCGAGCAGACGGTACAGTTGATAAATCCCGCTGACACCGGCGCCAATGATGATCAACTCGTGCTGTGAGGACTCGCTTTTAGATGAATTTGCCATGGCCGAAATTTAGCAAGCCTTCAACACTAAGCCCATGAGTTGAGGTATGGCATTTTGACGCATGGCGAACATGTCCTAGTTCCGGCACCTCGGAAAGACCGACGTGCCAAGAGTTTCAATCAGGGCCGCCCGTTCCTCGACAAATCCGGTAAAGAGAAATTGATGGATCCCGGCGGCGCGGATGGATTGAATACGCTGGACGCATTCGTCCGCTGTGCCAACGACGGCGAAGCGGTCGGTCATATAGGCAAGAAAGTCCGGGTCGCCCATCAGCCCGGCATTCGGCGATTGGCCCAGATCCTCGTGATGGGCCGGGCGATAGCCCGACTGGACACGGCGAATGGCGGCGGCAAATTCCGGCGGCACCAGTTTGCCTTCCTGGGTGAAGCGGAAAGCGTGATGCGCGGTCGAGGCCAATTCCATGCGGATTTCGTCAACCAGCGCGGCGCGGTCCGATCCCACATTGACGCGGGCAAGCGTCCAAACATCGATATCGTCAGGTGATCTGCCCGCCCTCTTGGCCCCGATGGCGATATGCTCCAGGGTCAGTTTCACGACGTCGGGCGATACCCCCATGCCACAGATAACGCCATCGGCGACCTCGCCGGCAAGCTCCAACGTTTTCGGCCCTTCGGCCGAGATATAGATCGGTACCGGCTTGTCGGCCAGCCCGCCAACCCATTTCGTGTGGATCTCCCGCCCGGCGAATTGTGCAGGCTCGCCACGCAGCAAGGCCCGCAAGGCCACGATGTATTCGCGCAGGCCCACTAGGCCGCCGGGCCGTTCGTTCAGGTTATAAATGGCGCTGTCGCCGGTGCCGATGCCCAGCATGGCGCGACCCCCCGAAATCTCGTGCACGCTGGCGATGGCGCTGGCCATGACGGCAGGGTGGCGGGTCAGCGGGTTCGCCACCGACGGCCCGATCATAACGCGCTCGGTCGCCTGGCCGACTACGCCAAGCGTTACGAAGAGTTCGCGAAACAACGATTGCGAGTCCGCGACCCCGAACCAATCGAAACCGACCTTCTCCGCCAGTTTGGCATTCTCGATCGCGGATTCGATACTGCGGGGAACCTCTATCACTCCAAAGCGGGCTTTCATGGCGGGCATCCTCAAATTGTTAATAATTCTGCAATTGGAGAACTATAGCGCAGCGGATTACGAAGAGAGCAAATTCTGCAGAAGCCAGGGCATTTGGTGGGCCGGTTGGTGCCAACCGTGTATGCTGTTCGGCATGATTGCAGCCAAGAGAAGTCATAAAAATGAGCCACGAAAGCATAAACGCAAAAAGCATCCGGGCCGGTTTACCCCATCCGGTTATCGATTCCGACGGGCATTGGATCGAATATGGGCCGCATCTGGCTCAAGAATTGCGGCGCATTGGCGGCGAGAAGGCTGTCGAGGGATTTTTCCATTTTGGCAAACAGATCGGACGGACCGTCGCCATGGGGCTCGAGAGCCGTCTGGAAAGCCGCCGGGGACAAGAATCCTGGTGGGCGCTGCCAACCCGCGACTCGCGGGACCGGGCCACTGTCATGATGCCCAACCTGCTGCGCGAACGGCTTGATGAATTTGGCATTGATTTTGCTGTGATTTATCCGACCTCCGGCCTTGGTCTGCCTCAGATGCCCGATGATGAGCGGCGTCGTGCGGCATGTTCCGCTTTCAATACCTATATGGCTGAATTTTTCGGGGCGCATACGGACCGCCTGACCCCCGCCGCGGTTATTCCGATGCATTGCCCCGAGGAAGCCATCGCGGAGCTGGAGCATGCCCACGGCCTGGGACTAAAATCGGTGATGATGGGAAGTCTGATAAAGCGCCGCATTCCGGCGCTAGAGGCCCAATCGGTGCATTTAGCCGATCAGTTTCCCTGGCTCGATATCCTTGGCCTGGACAGCCCCCACGACTACGATCCGGTTTGGCAATGTTGCTTCGAACTGGGGTATTCGCCGACCTTTCATTCCAACGGCCGCGGCCGGGGCTTTGGTTTGCGTAACTCCGCGTCCAATTTCGTCTACAACCATATTGGGCATTTCGCGGCCGCGTCCGAAGCGGTCTGCAAGGCCTTGCTGCTTGGCGGCGTGACCCATCGCTTTCCGCAGCTGAATTTTGGCTTTCTGGAGGGCGGCGCGGGTTGGGCCTGCCAATTGTTTTCCGATTTATTAGGACATTGGGATAAACGCAATGTTGATGCACTAGCGGATGTTGATCCGCGCAATCTTGATGAAAAAGAATTATTGGATTTTGCCCGCGATTATGCCCGCGACGATTACATTGAAGTCATGGAAAACCGGATCGGCAGGGCGCAGACGGCGCAACGGAATCCCGAACCAGCGGAAGGTATAGATGAGTTCGCAGCCTGCGGCATTGCCACGGAAGAAGATCTGGTGCGGCAATTCGTCGATGGCTTTTACTTTGGTTGCGAAGCGGACGATCCGATGAATGCCTGGGCCTTCAAACGGGATCATCTGCCTCATGGCGTGCAGTTGAAGACCTTGTTCGGCTCGGATATAGGGCATTTCGACGTGCGGGATATGGCGGGCGTCCTGCCAGAGGCATACGAATTGGTGGAGGATGCCTTGATCAATTCCGACGATTTTCGTGATTTTGTTTTTGCGAACCCAGTGCGCTTCTTGAGTAAGAACAACAGGAGTTTTTTTAAGGGTACATCGGTTGAAACGGAAGTCAGCGATTTTTGGCAACAGGCTGGTCAGAGCAAGAGCGCTACCGCGTGAAGGGCCGTTGTAAAATTCTAGCCGAACTGGATTGACGCCAGTTCCCTTGACGCGGGGCCGGGCTCTGGTAAATTATTAGGTAATGCAGAGTGTAATTGGTGTGTGGGCCCATTTGTTCGGGTCTTATGAAGGGAAGTACGAATGGTTGGCATTACGGCGTACGGGGGCTATGTACCCAGGCGCAGGCTGCCGCGCAGCGTCATTGTCGAGGCCAATGGTTGGTTTAACTCCGCCCTAAAGGGCTACAGCAAGGGCGAGCGGTCCATGTGCAATTGGGACGAGGATGCCCTAACCATGGCGGTCGAGGCATCCCGCGACTGCCTGGATCAGAGCCGGCCCGACGATATCAAGGCAATTTATCTTGCCTCGACCACGTTGCCGTTCACCGATCGGCAGAATTCCGGCATTTTAGGCACGGCCCTGAACCTAGGCCAGAATATGATGACCATGGACATCACGTCGTCCCAGCGAGCCGCGACATCCGGCCTGATCAACGCCTTGAACGTCGCGAAGGGCATGGGCGGCAGCGCCCTCTTCGCTACCGGTGAACACCGGCGCAGCCAGACCGCCAACAACAACGAAATGATGTATGGCGATGGTGGAGCCGCCCTGTTGCTGGGCAACGACGAGATAGTAGCCGAATATATAGGCGCAGGCCAGATCGCCGTGGACTTCGTGGATCATTACCGCGGCCAGAACGCGGACTTTGACTATAACTGGGAAGAACGCTGGATCCGCGACGAAGGCTTTATGAAAATCGTCCCCGACGCAGTGCAGGCTGCCCTGGATAACACCGGCATCAGCGCTGACGAGGTTGATCATTTCGTGATGCCCGGCACCATTCGCAATATCGCGGCGATGGTGGGCAAGCGTTGCGGCATCAACACGGAGGCGGCCCGCGACAACCTGCACGGCGTGATGGGCGAGGCAGGCACGTCCCACAGCCTAGTTATGCTGGTGGATTGCCTGCAAGAAGCCAAGCCGGGCCAGGTGATCATGGTGATCGGCTGGGGTCAGGGCTGTGACGCCTTGGTATTCCGCGCCACGGACAAGCTGCCTACTATGGCAAACCGCAAGGGCATCAAGGGCCATCTGGCCCACCGCAAGGAAGAAACCAACTACAACAAGTTCCTGGCCTTCAACGGTCTGGTGCAACAGGACGGCGGCCTGCGTTCGGAAACCGACAAGCAGACCGCGCTGACCACCCTGTACCGCAACAAGGAAATGGTCATCGGCTTTGTCGGCGGCAAGTGCGAGCAGTGCGGCACAGTGCAATTTCCGAAATCGCGAATTTGCGTGAACCCAAATTGCGGCGCCATCAACACCCAGGAAAATCATAAAATGGCGGAAACCAGCGCCACGATCCAATCATGGACCGCTGATAATCTGACTTACGCACCGGACCCACCACATCATTTTGGTATGGTCAATTTTAGCGAGGGCGGCCGCATGATGGCCGACTTTACCGACGTTGACGAGGGCGGTGTCGCGGTCGGCGACGAATTCCGAATGGTGTTCCGCATCAAGGCGGCGGATGAAAAACGTGGTTTCAATAAGTACTTTTGGAAAGCTGCGCCTAAAGTTCAGGCATCATAAGCATAAGGAGATTAGGAAAATGGCCTCAGGCATTAAAGATAAAGTCGCTATTCTTGGCATGGGCTGCTCGAAATTCGGGGAGCGTTGGGACTGCGACGCGGAAGATTTAATCGTTGAAGCATATCAGGAAGCAATGATTGACGCCGGCATTGAAACCAGCCAGATTGACGCCGCCTGGTTTGCCACTGCGATCGAGGAAGTGCATGTAGGCAAATCCGGCGTACCGCTTTCGGTCGCTCTGCGCCTGCCCAACATCCCCGTCACTCGGGTGGAGAACTTCTGCGCCTCGGGCACCGAAGCCTTTCGTGGCGCGGTTTATGCGGTTGCCTCCGGAGCCGCCGACATCGCCCTGGCCCTGGGTGTAGAGAAGCTGAAAGACACCGGCTATGGCGGTTTGCCCCAGCGTGGCGCCGGCCCGCTGAACGATATGATCCGGAACAACGGCTCAGCCCCGGGCGGATTTGCACAGTTGGCCACGGCCTATTCGCAAAAGCACGGCGTCGATATGGAGACCGTGAAAAAAGCCATCGGCACCATTTCCGTGAAGAGCCACGCGAACGGCGCCAAGAACCCCAAGGCCCATCTGCAAAAGGCGGTCGCACTGGAGACGGTGCTGAACGCGCCGATGATCGCGGCGCCCCTGGGCCTCTTCGATTGCTGTGGCGTTTCGGACGGCTCCGCCGCCGCCATCGTAACCACACCGGAAATTGCCAAATCTCTCGGAAAACATGAACTAATCACCGTGAAGGCCCTACAACTGGCCGTCTCGAACGGCCAGGAATCGGGCCATAATTCCTGGGATGGCAGTTATTTCCTGACCACCCGCAAGGCCGCCGAGAGGGCCTACAAGGAGGCCGGGATAGAAAAGCCGCGGGATCAGATCTCAATGTTCGAATGCCATGATTGCTTCTCAATCACCGAGATGGTGACCATGGAAGATCTGTACATCTCCAACGAAGGCGAAGCCTGGCGCGACGTGCTGGATGGCTTCTACAACGCCGACGGCCAGGTGCCCTGTCAGATCGACGGCGGCCTGAAATGCTTTGGCCATCCCATCGGCGCCTCCGGCCTGCGCATGCTGTACGAAATGTATGGCCAATTGCTGGGCCGCGCCGGCGAACGCCAGTTGAAGGACCCCACCTTCGGGATGACCCACAATCTTGGTGGCCAGCCGCATCAGAACGTCTCGTCCGTAGCCATTATCGGCCGCGACGGCGCCTGATCGGAAAACACCAGATGGCGAATGGGAAGGGGACGCCGCGGCGTCCCCTTTTTATTACCGCCAATTGCCGGTGGACTGATCCGTGCTAGTCTCTTGGTAAGTTGAATAGGAGGTCGGGTAATGCTGATCGGCGTTCCCAAGGAAATGCACCACGACGACCATCGTGTGACTGTTTCGCCGCAGACGGCGGAACGGCTGCTGAAGCTGGGGCACACTGTCCTGGCCGAGGCCAGCACCGGCGGCATGGCAAACATCACCAGTGACGCGTTTCCGGAGGCTGGCGCCAAAGTTGTGACGGACGGCCGAGGCTTCATGACAACCGGCTACGCTGGCGTCTATAACCCGTTGTTTTTATAGTATAAAATCTGGATTCTATTCAACGACGCCAAGGACAGCATCCAGGCTGTCCTCGGGCAGTTGGCCGACTAAAATTTGGAAAGTTGAAGGAACCGGCAAGCGTTCCGCTAAATAGGGTTCCGATGGAAAGAATACAGGGGCAAGGGACATGACGGCACGCGAAACGTTACGGCAATCTGGGGCGGCAATACGCAAACAGCTGGGGTTTCCCGACAATAGTCCCGATATTGAACTGGCGCCCGGCCTTAACCGGTTGGCGGAAGAATTCGTCTGGGGTTCGATCTGGGCCCGGCCGGGGTTGGCATTGGACGACCGCATGCTGGCGGTGCTGTCAGCCCTGACCTCGCGCCAGCGCCTGCCCCAGCTGCGGCGCTATATTGGCGCGGCTTTGCATATCGGCGTTTCGCCACGCACGATCCAAGAGGTTTTCATCCATTGCGGTCTGTATTCCGGATTTCCCACAATTCTAAATGCCCTTACGCTGGCCAATGAAGTCTTTGCCGAACAGGGCATCGTCGTGCCGGATACGGAGATGCCGGATAGGGACGCCGACGCGCTCATGGCGCTGGGGCAGGAGACCATGCGCAGGCTGCATGGCGATAGGGCCGAAGGGGGCTATGCCGCGCCGGACAATACAACAACAGCGGCGATGTACCCGACGGCGGTGGCCTATGGCTACGGCGAGATTTGGAACCGCCCGGACCTCGACTACCACCAGCGCATGATTTGCGCCGTGGCCGCGTTCACGGCGATAGATGCCCTGCCGCAATTGGTCAAATTCGCCCAATCGGCCCTTGGCACCGGCCTGAGCCGAGCGCAGATCGTCGAAATCATCATGCAGACGGGGCCCTATTCCGGGTTCCCGCGGGCCCTCAACGCGCTCTCAGCCTTCAGTAACGTGCCCGGATGACGGCCGGAATCTTTCACCAATACAGGTAACCAGGAGAAAGTTATGCGGTTTCGCGATCAAGTCGCCATCATCACCGCCGCCGGCGCCGGAATTGGCAAAGCGACGGCCAACATCTTGGTTCAGGAAGGTGCGACCGTCATCGCCATTGACGTTGATGGTACGCGACTTGATGCACTACAAGACGAAATGGCCGGCGCCCCAGGCACGTTAATTCCGAAGTTACTCGACGCGGCGGATCAAACTTTGGTCCAGGAGGCTGTCACTAGAATTTGGGCAATACAGGGTCGTATCGACATTCTGGTCAATGCCGTCGGCGGCAGCACGGTCATTGCAGCACCGGCCGCGACGGTGGACGAATTATCCTTCGAAGATTGGCAAAAGGTGATCAATTTCAACCTTAGCGCCACCTTTTTATTCTGCAACGCCGTCGTGCCACTGATGAAGCAGGCCGGTCAGGGTAAAATCGTCAATCTGGCGTCGATTGCCGGCCGTGGATTGAGTGGCGCCAGCAGCAGCGCCTATGCCGCGGCGAAGGGCGGGATCATTGCCTTTACGAAAAAGCTATCCAGCGAGCTGGGACCATCTGGCATCAACGTCAATGCCATCGCGCCGAGCCTGACGCTAACGGAGAGAATACGGCCCCATTGGGAGAAACGAAACGCGGAACAACAGGCGCTCGAGATCGAACGAACACCGCTGCGCCGCGTTGCCGAAGCGGTAGATCAGGCCCGGGTAATCGCCTTCCTCGCATCACAGGATGCCGACTTTATTACGGGCATCACGATCGATGTGACCGGCGGAATCTCCTAATCGAGAAAGTCCTGGCTCCATTGCGGGCCAGCGCAAATGGAAATCGCGCGGGTGACAGGCGGCATAAGCTGCTATAAATAGCGCTTGGTATCATCCGCATACGGGCATTCCGGGCCCGGATTTGCCCACTGGACGGCCCTTTCCGTACAATGAAATCATTGGCTTTACGTATTAACCGCCGCGTTTTCTATGGCTGGGTCATTTTGGCAACGGCGGCCCTGGGCATCTTCGTCAGCGGTGCCGGTCAATCCCATACCTTCAGCGTGTTTCTGGTTCATATTCAGGCCGATTTAGGCCTATCCGCCACCTCCATCTCCTCCGCCTATGCGTTCGCGACCTTGGTCGCGGCCTTTGGCCTGCCCTGGATGGGCCGGTTGGTGGACCGTTTCGGGCCGCGCCGCACGCTAGTAGCCGTCACCTTGTTGCTGGGCCTCGCCTGTCTGGCCTTTGGCGCCGCTGCCGGCTTTCTGTGGCTGGCAGTAGGCTTTGCCTCGCTGCGCTATTTGGGCCAAGGCAGTTTAATGCTGAACTGTTCCAACCTGGTCTCCCATTGGTTCGACCGCCGCCGGGGCTTTGCCCTAAGCCTCATGGCCCTGGGGTTTTCTGCCTCAATGGCCGTGCATCCGCCCCTATCCCAATGGCTGATCGATACGGTTGGCTGGCGCCAGGCCTGGTTCTGGCTGGGCGCCAGTACCTGGCTGTTGCTGCTGCCGCCCGTGCTGTTTCTGGTTCATGACCGGCCGGAAAAACTGGGCCTGGCCCCCGATGGCCAAGGCGCAACCGCAACCGGCCATGACCCTGCCACGGTAGAAGGATTGACCCTACGCGAAGCCTTGGCGACCAAAACTTTTTGGATCCTTTGCGCCGGCCTCTTCGGGCTCTCCATGCTGGTGACCTCGTTACACTTCTTTCAGGTCTCCATTCTAACGACACAGGGATTAAGCGAGGTGGCAGCGGCGCGTATTTTTCCCATTTCCGCCTTGGTCATGGTCATGACCATTCCCCTGGTCGGGCGCAGCCTGGACCGCTTTCCTACCCACCGGGTCTTTGCCTTCGGCCTGGTCGTCATGATCGTCTCTTTGCTCAGCGCGGCTCTGGTTCATGACCTGACCACGGCGATGGTTTACGCTGTCGCCTTCGGCATCAATAATGGCTGTACCATGACTTTTTTCGGCTATATGTGGCCGCGCTATTTTGGCCGGAAACATTTGGGTTCCATCCAGGGTACCGGTCAGATGATCGGCGTCATTGGCGCCTCTATCGGCCCCCTGCCCCTGGGCATCGCCTTCGATCTTCTGGGCAGCTATCAGGAAACCTTGATGCTGCTGGCGATCTACCCAGCGGGCTGTGCCGTCGCCACGATTTTTTTACGCACCCCATCGCAATTGACGGCAGCGCAAGACACCGCCGGTCAGCCATAAGAATACGGCGGCGCCCCAGCCTCAGGGGCGCCGCCGTTCAGATGGTGGGATGGATCAGGCAGCCGCCTTCACCGCGGTCGCGGCACGATCCAGGGCCTGGGCCAAATCGGCTATAATATCGTCAATATGCTCGATCCCAATCGATAGGCGCACATAGCCTTCGGTGACCCCGGTGGCCAATTGCTCCTCCGGGGTCAATTGCGAATGGGTGGTGGTTGCGGGATGGATCGCCAGGCTGCGGGCATCACCGATATTGGCCACATGGTAAAACAGTTCCAGCGCCTCGATGAAATGCCGGCCCGCCGCCAGGCCACCTTTTAATTCCACGCCAACCAGGCCGCCATAGCCGCCCTGCAAATAGGTATCGGCCCGAGCCCGATCGACCCCGCCTTGCAGACTGGGGTGGATTACGCGTGCGACTTGATCATGACGGTTCAGGTATTCGGTCACCGCATCGGCATTGCGGCAATGTTCGCGAATACGCAGGGGCAGGGTTTCCAGGCCCTGGATGGTTTGAAAGGCATTGAAGGGGCTGAACGCCGGGCCAAGATCACGCAACAAGGTGACCCGCGCCTTTAGAACGTAGGCAATGGGCCCCAGGGGTTTTACGGCCTGGGTCCAGACCGCTCCGTGATAGCTGGGATCGGGTTGGTTCAACAGGGGCTGCCGTTCGGGATAGGCCTCCCAATCGAAATTGCCGCCGTCAACAATCAGACCGCCGATGGAGGTGCCGTGGCCACCAATATATTTGGTAGTGGAATAAACAATCACCGCCGCGCCGTGATCAAACGGGCGGCACAGGATCGGTGCCGCCGTGTTGTCCATGATCAAGGGAATGCCTAATTCACGGCCAATATCTGCAACTTCCTTGATCGGGAAGACCTGCAATTTTGGGTTCGGCAGGGTTTCGGCATAATAGGCGCGGGTTTTGTCGTCCGTGGCCTGGCGAAAATTCTCCGGATCGGCCGGATCGACAAAGCGCACTTCGATGCCCTGTTGCTTCAGAGTATTGGCGAACAGGTTCCAAGTGCCGCCGTACAGGTCGGTGGAACTAACCACGTTGTCGCCCACCTGGGCGATATTCTGGATGGACAGGGCAGAGGCCGCCTGCCCCGAGGCCACGGCCAGGGCCGCCGCCCCGCCTTCCAATGCCGTAATGCGCTGTTCCAGCACATCATTGGTCGGGTTCATGATGCGGGTGTAAATATTACCCAGTTCCTTCAGGGCGAACAGGTTGGCCGCATGCTCGGGGCTTTCGAACTGATATGAAGTGGTTTGATAGATCGGCACGGCAACGGCGCCGGTGGCTGGATCCTGGCGAAAGCCCGCATGCAAGGCCAAGGTTTCCGGGTTCTTGCTTTCAATAGTCATTGTCGTCTCCCCAACTGAATTACGCCAGCCCGGTCACCAACAAAAAAACCGCCACAGCATTCACAAGAGCAAGCTCTAGCTGGGCGGTCGGTGCCGACCCGGTTTAGCTGAATTTTTTTCTCGCGCCCGCAAGCTGGCTCAAATCGGCGCGCGCCTAACTATAGCGGACAAACCTGAATTCCGTCAACAAGCATCCAATATATGCCTATATGTTTATGTCATCTTGAGCGCCTTTAATTTTGCCCGCATTGGATTACGAACTCCAAGGGGCTATTGTGTCGGCAGGTAGCCTTTTGCGCCGAGGACGATAAGTGTGACGGAATTTCCCTATACTGATGAACTACGCGGCCGCTTTACGGCACGCCTGCGGAACTTTCAACGACAGACCCATGACAGCGCGGGCGGGGGCCTAAAACGGGCGGCGGTAACCATTACCCTGATCGACGATGGCAGCGGGCAAACCGCCTTTGTCCTGACCCGCCGTACGCCGCGTTTATCATCCCACGCTGGGCAAAAAGCCTTACCGGGCGGACGCATGGATGGGGACGAGACGGCCATACAGGCGGGACTGCGGGAATTGGCGGAAGAGATCAACATGCATTTGGCGCCGGACACGGTGTTGGGATTGCTCGATGATTATCCCACCCGGTCGGGCTATCTCATCACGCCGGTAGTGATTTGGGCTGGCCCCGGCGCGACCATGTCGCCCAACCCGGACGAGGTGGCCAAGATCATGCCAATCCCCCTAGCCGATCTGATGCGCCCGGATTCGCCTGAATTCATGACTATTCCGGAAAGCGAACGCCCGGTATTAAAAGTACGGTTTGGCGACGATCATGTGCATGCGCCAACCGCCGCCGTGGTCTATCAATTTTGCGAAGTCGCTATGCGTGGCCGCCCCATCCGGGTCGATCACCTGGAACAACCAGTCTTCGCCTGGCGTTAGGAGGGCAGCCGTGTCGGAAGATATTCGGCCCAGACGCAGCGTGCTCTATATGCCGGGATCCAACGGCCGGGCGCTGGAGAAGGCCAAATCCCTGCCTGCCGATGTACTGATCCTGGATCTGGAGGATGCCGTAGCCCCCGATGCCAAGGTCGCGGCCCGGGCCCAGGTCATCTCCGCCCTGGCGAACGGCGGCTATGGGCCACGGGAAGTGGTGATCCGTATAAATGGTACCGGCACACCCTGGCATGCCGATGACCTGGCCGCCGCCACCGGGTCCTCGGCGGCAGCGGTTCTTCTGCCCAAGGCCGAAGGCGCCGGCCAGGTCCGTGCGGCGGCCGCCGCCCTGCCCGAGGGCATGGACCTGTGGTGCATGATAGAAACCCCACTGGCCGTTCTGCACGTAGAGGAGATCGCCGCCGCGTCGCCGAAAACCCGCTGTCTGGTCATGGGCACCTCCGACCTGGCGACGGATCTGAACGCCCTGCACACCCCCCACCGGGAACCCCTCACCACCGCCCTGTCCCTATGCTTGCTGGCGGCCCGGGCCTATGGCCTGGCCGCCCTGGATGGGGTTTATCTGGACCTAAAGGACGATGAAGGCTTTAAAGCGGCCTGCCACCAGGGCCGGCAGTTCGGTTTCGATGGCAAAACCCTGGTCCATCCCCGGCAGGTGGACCCGGCGAACCAAGTCTTCGCGCCATCCGACGATGACATCGCGGAAGCTGATATCATCGTCACCGCCTTCGAGGGGGCCCAGCGGGAGGGCAAGGGCGTGGTCGTCGTGAACGGCCAATTGGTTGAGAACCTACACGTGGCCGCGGCCAAGCGCCTGCTGGCCCTGACCAACGCCATCAGCGGGCGGCAAAGGAGAACCTGACTATGGCACGCACCGTACTGGTAACCGGCGGGGCCAGTGGTATCGGCCTGGCCCTGGCGCGCCGTTTTGCCGACAGCGGCGATCGAGTGGTATTGGGCGATATCAATGATGAGGCCGGGGCCGCCGCCGCCGAAACCATTAACGGCGCCAGCTACAGCTACCTTGATGTGGCCGATGCAATACAAATCGAAAACACCGTGGCCGCCCTGGAACAGGATACCGGTCCCATCGACGTACTGGTGAACTCCGCCGGTCTGCTGCAAAACCGGGCCAAAACCGCGACCTTTCCCCTGGATGAACACGACCGGATCTGGGCCATCAATTATCGCGGTAGCTACCTCATGTGCCGGGCCTGCGCACCCCGCATGGCGGTGCGCCAGGGCGGCGCTATTTTGAATATCGCCTCCGTCAACAGCTTCACGCCCCTACCCCTGCCCGCCTATACGCCGAGCAAGGCGGCAATCGATTCTCTGACTAAAGTGCTAGCGGCGGAATTCGGCCCGTCCGGGGTACGCGTTAACGCGGTGGCGCCCGGCTTTACCTTGACGCCGGCCATGCAGTTGCGGATCGACAGCGGCGACCGCGACCCCGCCGGCATGAAGGCTCTGAGCACCCTGGGCCGTCTGGTGCGACCCGAAGAAGTCGCAGAGGCGGGCTATTTTCTATGTTCCGCCGCCGCCTCGGCCATCACCGGCGTCAACCTACTGGTAGACGCGGGCTTCATGGCGGCAATCAGCTACAACACTTATCCAAGTTAATGTTCTACGGAAAGGATAGGAGTTTAGAGCGGCTGACCGCAGACATGCGGCGCGGTATCGTTCCAGGTCGGGACGTTGGACGCAGTTTTGGAGCAGTCGCGTTTTACGAAAAACGGTTTAACGGCGTATACTTTCGCAAAGATAAGACCTGGAGCGGCGTGTGATGAGCGACAAACCGAATTTGATCATTCGCGGCGGCACCGTCGTCGACGGCTCGGGCGGCCCTATGCTGGATGCAGACGTGGCGGTTTCAGACGGCCAGATCATCGCCGTGGGCCAAGTAAGGGAAACCGGTGCGGAAGAGATCGACGCACGCGGCCGCTTGGTGATGCCCGGCTTCGTCGACGTGCACACCCATTATGACGCACAGGTTACCTGGGCCAACCAGATTACGCCGTCCTCGTGCAACGGTGTTACGACGGTGCTAATGGGCAATTGCGGCGTCGGTTTCGCGCCAGTGCGGCATGACCAGCACGACATGCTGATCTCGCTGATGGAGGGTGTGGAAGACATTCCCGAAGTGGTGATGAAGGCAGGACTGCCTTGGACGTGGGCCAGTTTCCCCGACTATCTTGACACGCTCGCCGCACGGCAATACGACGTGGACGTGGCGACCCAGGTTCCGCACGCAGCTCTCAGGGTCTTCGTGATGGGAGAGCGCGGCGCCAACCGTGAGGAGGCGACGGCGGAGGACCGTGCGGAGATGGCCCGGCTCGCCGCGGACGGAATTCTAGCGGGGGCGTTCGGGTTTTCGACTTCACGGCTGCTGCAGCACCGCACGGCGGAGGGAGAACCGATCCCGTCCTACGGTGCGGCGGAGGCAGAATTGGCCGAG